>JANONE010000456.1:0-12909 GCA_031420675.1 Ilumatobacteraceae bacterium
GCGGTGTGCACCTTCACGTTCGAGTCGCTGCGCAGTTCGTTGAGAAGCCGTGGCGGCAGGCCTGCCGCCACGGCTTCTCAACGAACTGCGCAGCGACTCGAACGTGAAGGTGCACACCGCGCCGTCCACACGCATAAATTACATCGCTCTCAATGCGGGCGTTGAGCCCAAGCTGGCCGACAAGATGGTTCGCCAGGCGATCTCCTATGCGGTCCCGTACCAGGCGCTCATCGACAAGGTCATGTACGGGTTCGCCTCCCCAGCTGGCACGCTCATCACATCGAACATGGAGACCTACGACGCTGAGGGCGCAGGTGTCTACTCCACCGACATGGACAAGGCAAAGCAGCTGATGGAGCAGTCAGGCGTCGGTCCTTTCGAGGTGGAACTCGCAGTCCAAAACTCACGCCCCGCCGACCAACAGGCAGCGGTGTTCATCCAGGACGCACTGCGTGAATTGGGCATCACCGTGAACATCAACGTCCTGCCCGACAGCGACTACGCGGCCAAACAGAACGGCAGAGAACTGGCGATGGCCTTCCACGAGTGGTTCTCGTGGGGCGACGACCCGTTTTATCAGCTGACCTTCCTGGCCAAGTGCGAGGCATTCACAAACTTCGCCGACGGCTGCAACGAGAAGCTCGACGCGCTGATTGCCGAAGGCACATTCGAAACCGACGCCGAGCGTCGAGCCGAGATAGGCCTCGAGGCCCAAAAGATGATGGTCGACGACGCCGATCGGATCTACCTGTGGTCTGCTGACTGGAACCTGGCAACGCGAGCGGATATAACGGGCGTCACGAAGGACTTCACCGAAGTGGAGAGATTCGAGAACCTCACTCGCTGAGGATTGCCACCACGATGAAGCTGTACTTGGCCAAACGGCTCCTCACCAGCCTCGCCACGATCGTCGGCATCGTCGTGGTCGTCTTCTTCATCGTTCGGGTCGTGCCCGGAGACGCAGCGTCGCTCCGGGCCGGCCCGTACGCCACACAGGAACGAATCGATCAGATTGCCGCCAAGTACGGGCTCAGCGATCCGATCGGCAAACAGTTCGCGGACTACATCTCGAACATCGCCCGCGGAGATCTCGGTGTGTCGATCCGTACCGACCAGCCCGTGCTCCGCGAGTTGCTGGACCGTCTGCCGGCCTCGCTTGAGCTCGCCGTGTACTCGGTGCTGCTGGCGGTACTGATCGGCATTCCGCTCGGTGTGCTCGCGGCGGCGAAGCGGGGAACGTGGATCGACAACCTCGCGCGGGTCTTCGCGGTGGTGGGTTCCTCGATGGCGCTGTTCTGGCTCGGCTTGATGTTCATCTTCTTCTTCGCGTTCCGTTTGGGCTGGTTTCCAGGCCCGGTCGACCGGCTCGGGGTCGGAACCGATCCGCCGCCGCACATCACGGGCTTTTACACGGTCGACGCAGCCCTGAACGGGCAGTTCGCTGTCATGTGGGAGGCCTTCCGGTACTTGGCCCTTCCCGTGTTCACGCTCGGACTGGTCCTCGCCGCTCACATCCTCAAGAATGTGCGGGTGTCGATGATCGAGGCGCTCGACAGCGATTTCGTCCGAACTGCGAGGGCCATCGGTGTATCCCGTCGCAAGATCTTGTTCGTCGACTCCTTTCGGAACGCGCTGATCCCGATTACGA
This sequence comes from Ilumatobacteraceae bacterium, assembly GCA_031420675.1. Taxonomy (GTDB): domain Bacteria; phylum Actinomycetota; class Acidimicrobiia; order Acidimicrobiales; family Ilumatobacteraceae; genus UBA668. The sequence continues at coordinate 1,649 of JANONE010000456.1, forward strand.
CGATGATTGGGATCGTGTTCGGCTTCATGCTCGGCGGAAACATAATCGTCGAGTTCTTGTTCTCGTGGCCAGGAATCGGACGCTACGCCTACGAAGCCATCTCCACCCGCGATTTGGAGTCGCTCCAGGGGTTCGTGATCGTGGTGGGCATCTTGTACGTCGCACTGAACATCGTGATCGACATCGCCTACGCCAGGATCGATCCCCGAATACGGCTCGGTCGGACGACGTCGTCATGACCACGACCCCACCCGTGCGCTCGCCAGACTTCGTCGCAACCGAGTACCCCCCACCGGAGGAGCTGTCGACCCGCGGCCGAGCGGTCCGGCTCGTTCGCGAAAAGCCCCGTCTCGTCATGGGGATCACGCTGCTGGTGATCTTCGCCGGCCTCGCCATCTTCGGCCCGTTGTTCGTCGGCGATCCTTTGAAGACCGATCCGTCGGGAGCGTTTCTCAGACCGTCGGCCAACCACTGGTTCGGTACCGATAACTTCGGCCGAGATGTGTTCGCCCGGGCGGTTCACGCGGCTCGCCTCGACCTCACGATCGGGGTGATCATCTCGGCAATGGCGCTGCTGGTCGGATCGGCGATCGGTGTCGTGTCCGGGTACTTCGGCGGCCGCGTCGACGAGTTGGTGATGCGCCTCACCGACATCATTATGGCCTTTCCGGGCTTCGTCCTGGCACTCGTCATCGTGGCCGCGCTCGAAGACTCGACGAAGAACGTGGTCATCGCCGTATCGGTCTCGTATGTTCCCTATTTCATCCGCCTGACACGTGGGCAGGTCCTGATCGAACGGGAGCTCGAGTACGTCGACGGAGCGCGGCTCGCGGGGAACAACTCGTGGCGCGTCGCGTTCCGTCACGTCCTTCCCAATGCCTTAGGGCCCTCGATCGTCGGGGCGACGTTGGTCACTGGCTTCGCCATCTTGACTGTCGCCGGGCTGGCGTTCCTCAGCGTCGGAATCCAACCGCCCACCGCCGAGTGGGGTGTCATGGTTGGAGAGGGGGCGAAGGACATCATCACCGGCGAGTGGTGGACCTCGTTGTTCCCCGGCGCGATGATCGTCGCTGCCATCATGGCGTTCCACTTCATCGGCGACGAACTCGGCGGGGACACGAGGCTCTGACCGTGTTGAAGGTGAAAGGTCTCGACTTGGGGGTCGTTGGCTCCCCGAACTTGCTTCTGCGAGACGTGTCATTCGACGTGCGCGCGGGAGAGATCGTCGGCATCGTCGGAGAGTCCGGATCCGGCAAGACGATGGCCTCGCTTGCTGTGATGGGTCTGTTGCCCAGCAGTGTTGAGTTGCGTGGCGGCAGCATCCAACTCGATGGTCGGGAACTGATCGAAGCGGTAGGCCAGGGCGACCGCCCATCGGCGAACATCTCGATGATCTTCCAGCAGCCGCGCAGTGCGCTCAACCCGACGATGCGCGCCGGCCGCCAGGTCGCCAGGGCATTGGAGTTGAACCAAGGTTTGAGCCGCTCGGACGCCGCTGGCGAGGCCATCGCGATGCTGCACACGGTCGGGATCGCTGGTGCCGAGCGAGTGGCGCGCGCCTACCCGCACCAGTTGTCGGGTGGGATGTGTCAACGGGTCTTGATTGCTATGGCGATGGCCTGCCGCCCGCGGGTTCTGATCGCCGACGAGCCGACCACGTCGCTCGACGTCACGATTCAGGCTCAGATCTTCGACCTGATCCGCACGCTCGTCGGCGAAACCGGTTGCGGCGTGCTGTTCATCACGCACGATCTGGCTGCGGTCGCCGAAATGGCCGACCGAGTCGTCGTCATGTACGGGGGCCAGGTCATGGAGACGGCGGGCGTGAACGCATTGCTCGGCGATGCCGAACACCCGTACACGCGTTACCTGCTCTAAGCGGTGGAACGCGATGTGGACCACCGGGTGATCGACGTCGGCGTCAACTTTGCGCTCACAGGGTGTCGCTTTTCGCACAGATGCCCGCACGCCCATGACGCATGCAACGAGTTCCCACCGCTTCATCGCATCGAAACGAACCATGCCTCTGCCTGCGTGCTGCACAGGGAGGGCCCCGTTGGCGCTGCTTGACATCCGCAACCTGCACAAGGTCTACGGCCGCGGGTCGAGAGCCGTGCCTGCGTTGCGCGGCGTGGACCTCCAGGTGGAGCGCGGGACGACGGTCGCAATTGTCGGCGAATCGGGATGCGGAAAGACGACCCTCGGTCGGATCGTCGTCGGCCTTCAGTCGCCTACGTCGGGAGAGGTGCTTTTGGATGGCGAGCCGATCGCTGTTCTGAGCCGGTCAAGGCGGGCCCGCGGGCGGGTCCAGATGGTCTTTCAGCACCCTGACACCTCGCTGAACCCTCGGTTCCGTGCGGGCACCACCGTGCGCGAACCGCGACGGTTGATCAAAGGCGGAACGTCGCGCGAGGTCGAGGCGAAAGTTGACGAAACGCTACAAGTGGTGGGTCTCGGTCCGGAGTACAAGAGTCGCCGACCCCGCGAGCTTTCAGGCGGCCAGCAGCAGCGCATCGCAATCGCCCGTGCGCTCATGAGCGAGCCCGAACTCGTTGTGCTCGACGAGCCGACTGCTTCGCTCGACCAGTCAGTGCGTGGCCGAGTGATTTCATTGCTCCGCGACATCCAGCGGCGAAGTGGCGTCACGTACCTGTTGATCAGTCACGATCTCATCACCGTTCGCCGGATCGCGGACAGCGTCGCCGTGATGTACCTCGGTCGGATAGTGGAGTTGGCCGAAACCGCGACGCTGTTCGAATCCCCCCAGCATCCCTATACGAAGGCCTTGCTCGCCGCCGCGCCGTCGCTGGATCCCACCCAGCGAGCGCAACGGATTGTGCTGTCGGGCGAGACCCCGAACCCAGCCGATCTTCCTGTGGGCTGCGCGTTCCAGGACCGGTGCCCATTGGTGCACGACCGCTGCCGCGTGGAACACCCCCGACTCCAGCTTGCCGCCGCCGGACACCTCGTCGAGTGTTTCGCAGTGCCGACGGCCGCGGTCTCAACGGTGCCGAGATGACCTCATCGCGAGATCGACGCGAAGTCATCGGGGTCGAGGTAGACCTTGATCGCTGTCACCTTGCCTTCAGCAACCTCGAACACCTCGGTGAACTCGATCAGGTAGGCGCGGCCATCGGTCCCGGTGCCGGTGCTCTCGAACTCGACGACGATCACTTGGTCGTCGGCCGTCACCGTCTTGGCCCGCATCTGCTCGTCCGGCAACGACGCATGGAGGTGCTCGATGTGGTCGATGACCGTTTGTCGACCCTCGAACGCCCCGGCGAGAACGCTCCAGTACGTAACGTTCGGGTGGTACAGGTCGAACAGCACATTCGTGGTGCGGGAATTGTAGGCGGACACGATCTGATCGATCAGCCGGCGGGCACCTGCATCTGTGGTCACGAGTGGTCCTTCGCTGCGGTCATCGATGGGAATTTACCACCTACGTCATCATCGAACACTCCGAGGAAGGACCATCCACATGTCCGCTGAGTACCCCATAGGCGTCGTCCTCGGCAGTGCGATCGCCCCCGAACGCGTACGCAGTGCCGCCATCACCGCCGAGCGGTCCGGCTTCGACGAGATCTGGCTCGCCGAGGACTACTTCTTCACGGGCGGGATCTCCGGAGCTTCAGTCGCGCTGGACGCCACCTCGCGAGTGAAGATCGGTCTCGGCGTCGTTTCGGCGATGGCCCGTCATCCCGCACTGCTGGCGATGGAGCTGGCCACGATCTCCCGGGTCCACCACGACCGTCTGATCGCAGGAATCGGGCTCGGTGTCCCGACTTGGCTGCGACAGATGGGTTTGCATCCGGCCTCACCGCTGGCTGCGATGCGCGAGTGCGTGACGAGTGTCAAGGCGCTGCTACGCGGCGAGACGCTGAACGCCGCAGGCGGCGTGTACACCTTCGACGACGTGTCTTTGACCTATCCCGAAACGTCGCTGGCTACGCCGATCCGGATGGGTGTCTCTGGTCCACAAATGCTACGCCTGTCCGGCGAGGTCGCCGACGGATCGGTGCTCTCGGTCGCCTCCAGTCACGAGTACGTACGCTGGGCGCGAGCCCGGATCGACGAGGGCCGGGAGCGAGGATCGCGCCGCGATCCCCACCCGATCACGGTCTTTGCCATCTATGCGGTCGATCCTGACGGCCACGCCGCCCGGCACGCCGCACGTGCATCGCTGGCCTTTTACAAGCAGTATGGATCGAATGCCTTGACCGACGTGTACGGCATCTCCGACGAGCTGAACTCGCTCGTCGCGCGCGGCGGCTACGAAGCAGTACTGGCCGGATTACACGACGAGTGGGTGGACGACCTCACCATCGCCGGAACACCCCGAGAGTGCGCAGACAAGATCCGCGCCCTCTACGGCGCCGGCGCCGACTCCGTCGCCCTGTTCCCGGTAGCCACCGAACGCGTCGACGAAGTCTTGCGGCTCACCGCCGACGACGTTCTTCCACAGTTGTAGGGGAGATTGATGAATGGCCAACCACGTTTCGGCCTCGGGGTACCAACCGCGACCGAGGGGATGATGTACCCCGTGCCGTACGCCACCGTCGATCAGGCGGTCGAGATGGCGGTGATCGCCGAACGCTTGGGATTCGATTCGGTGTGGGGCAACGACCATGTCTCGACCCAAAGTTACGTGCGTTCCGAATTCGACCAACCGCCCAACTTCTTCGACCCATTGACCTACCTCGCGTACGTCGCCGCCTCGACCACGACACTCCGGCTGGCCACTGGCATCCTCGTGCTGCCGTTCCGTCATCCCGTGATTACCGCCAAGCAGATCGCCACACTCGATCGCCTTTCGGGCGGGCGCGTTCTGCTAGGGGTCGGCGTGGGCGCGTATCGGGAGGAATACGACGCCATGTTTCCCGGGCAGCCCATGCACCGGGGTCGTCAGGTGGACGAGTTCCTCGCAGGGCTGCGCCTGTTGTACACCCAACGGCGGGCTAGCTACTCCGGCCAGTACATTCGCTTCCAGGACGTCGAGAGCTGGCCGAAGCCGATCCAGGACCCGCTGCCGATCCTGTCGGGCGGAAACTCTCCCGGGTCATTGCGACGGGCAGCGACGCTCGCCAACGGCTGGCTGCCCGCGTGTCTGACAACGGGGGAGTACGCCGCCGGCCTTCATCGGATCCGCGAGCTGCAGTTCGAGGCGGGGGCGACACCTGGGGCGCCCTTTGAGGCCGCGATGCAGATGGTCGTGGCGATTGGTGACTCACACGAGGCCGCAGTCGAACGGTTTCGATCGTCGCAGGTATATCGCCATCTGAACTCGCTTGCCGATTCAACGATGAGTGGGCGGCTCGACGATGCACTCGAGGCCCGGAACCTGGTCGGCACGGTCGACGACGTCAGCGAGAGGATCGTGGCCTACATCAATTCAGGGGTGCAGACATTCGCCGGCTTGCTCTTCGCGGCCGACACAGTCGAGCAGACGATTGACGACATGACGCAGTTCTCCGAAGACATCATCGGGCCGTTCACGAAAGGACAGCAATGATCGAAACCGTATCGAACCTTCGCGAAGCGCTGGAGGAGTCGCCCTACGACTGGCTGGCGCTGGGGTCTGCGCCGCATGTCGCGTACGCCACCGGCTACCGCAGCGTCGGCGCCGACCTGTTCAGGACGCACCGCATGATGGCTCTCATCTCGGCCGATCGCACCGTCCTGATCGGCGGAGCCTCGGACGGCGCGGCGGTGCTCGAGTCCGCAACGGCGGACGAATACGTGCCGTTCGGCACCTTTTACTTCGAGTCAGACTGCACCCAGCCGGGTGGGCGCCCGGCGCCGGAGTCGGAATTTTCCGGTCGCAATGCTTCGTTCGAGGAGGCCGTGGCCGATGCGGCTGCCAGGGTGGGGCTCACGGGCCGGGTCGGCGTAGATGCCGGCGCGGCGGAAGTTGCCGCTTCGCTCCACCGCAACGGTGTTGACACCGAGGATGCAACCGGGTGGATGCAGGCCTTGCGGGCAGTCAAACTTCCGGCCGAGCTGGCGCTGCTCAAGGAGGCTGTCCGACTGGCCGAGGCAGGAATCGATGCCGCAATCGCAACGGCCGGCGTCGGCGCAACAGAGATCGAGCTGGCCACCGTTGTCGGGTCCACCATGGCCCAAGGCGGCGGGGTGCCCGGCTTCATGGTGGTCACCTCGGGGCCCCGCAGTGCTCTGTCCGACGCCCGGCCGACCAATCGCCAACTCGCCCGCGGAGACCTCCTCCGATTCGACGTTGGATGTACCGTCCAGGGCTACTGGTCCGACATCGGCCGCACCGCTGTGGTCGGGGAACCCGACGACCTCCAGGCGTCTCGGTACGCAGCGATCCTTGCCGGTGAGGAGGCGCAACTCAGGGCCGTGCGGCCTGGGATCACAGCCGGAGACCTGTTCGACGTCGCGGTCGAACGAGTCGAGCAGGCTGGTCTGAAGCCGTATCGCCGCCACCATTGTGGGCATGCGATCGGCATTGAGATCTACGAGCAACCAATCGTGTCGTCGGGCGCCGCCACCGTCCTGGCTCCCGGCATGGTCTTGTGCGTCGAGACGCCGTACTACCAGATCGGGTGGGGGGGAATGATGGTCGAGGACGCGCTCGTCGTGACCGAAACCGGTTGCGAGGTGCTCTCGACGTCGGATCGCTCGCTGCGGGTGGTCGGCGGGTGAGCGCGTATCTGGGTTATCTCTCATGCCCACGTTGTCAGTTCCGGGTAGATGAGCGAGCCTTCATGTACGGCTGCCCGAGGTGCGCGGCCGAAGGATTGAACGTGAACGTTCATCCTGTGTACGAGATCACGGACCAAGCGTGGACTCGACGGTCGTCGGAGCCTGGGATCTTCGAGCGTCGAGGCATGTTGCCCGTCTCACCGAACGGACCGGTCGTAAGCCTCGGAGAAGGGCGCACTCCGCTGCTGCATCTCGACCGCACCGGGGGTCGGCTCGGTTTGTCTGCGTTGTACCTCAAGGACGAAACACGCAACCCAACGTGGTCGTACAAGGATCGACTCGCTGCTGTGGCCGTGACGAAGGCGCTCGCGGACGGCGCCGACACCGTCGTCGTGGCGACGACCGGGAATCACGGCGCGGCGGCGGCGGCGTACGCGGCGGCGGCCGGGCTGCGGTGTGTGGCGCTCACTGTGGCCTCAGTGCCGCTCACAATGAAGGTTCTGATGCAGGCCTACGGCGCTGCGGTCGTCGCCCTCGATCGTCCTCGAGATCGCTGGAGGTTGATGAAGATGGCGGTCGAGGAGTGGGGGTGGGTTCCAATTTCGGGGTTCGTCGACCCGCCGATCGGATCAAATCCCTTCGGCATCGACGGGTACAAGACGATCGCGTACGAACTCTTCGAGGAACTCGGAGGAGTCCCGCGCACAGTGATCGTCCCGACTGCGTATGCGGACGCATTGACCGGGATCTACCGGGGCTTCCTCGACCTCGTGACGCTCGGTCTGGCCACGCAGACGCCGAGCATGGTTGTGGCGGAGCCACTCGGGCCTTACGCCGCCTCGCTCATCACTGACGACGACATGCCGGCCTCCACGCCTGCTGGCACGTCTGTCGCGTTCTCCATCGCAGGGAACATGGCGACCCACCAGGGGGTCGCGGTTCTGCGCGCCTCGGGTGGGCAGGCGATTGTCGTCGGTGACGACGAGGAGATCATCCGCACGCAACTCGCGGTTGCTGCGGCGGAGGGTTTGTATCTGGAGGCGGCGTCGGTGACCTCGATCTGGGCCGCGGGGCAGCTCGCACGCGAGGGCGCGGTCGGGCCCGACGACGTTGTCGTGGCGATCGGCACGTCGACCGGCTTGAAGGACATTGGGGCCACTGCGGCCCGCCTGGACGACGTACCGGTGATCGAGGCCACACTCCAAGCGCTCGCCGAATCAACCCGGCGTGTAGCGTAGGCTCCAATGCTGATCTCGCGAGAACTACCGTTCAGCCCCTTTCAGGGAATGCGGTGATCACGGGTGGCTGCTCCGAAAACCGTCACCAAAACCCTTGGTCTCCTCGAACTGATTCGTGCCAACCCCGGCCGGCGGGTCAGCGAACTCGCTGTCGCCTCCGGCGTTCCGATCCCGACGTGTTCGCGGCTGCTCGAGGCGTTGACCGAAGCGCGTCTCATCCGTCGTCGCCGCGGCCTGTACGAGCTGGGGCCGCACTGTCTTGCGCTCGCCGAAAGCTTCCGTGAGGTCTTTCACCTCGATCACGACGCTCGGGTCCACCTGGAGAGGCTCGCCAAGCTCACCGGCGAGACCGCCCACATCGGAGTCCTCGACGACATCGACTGCGTGTACGTCGACAAGGTCGACTCCGCCCAGTCGGTCCGCATGTACAGCAAGGTCGGTGGTCGTTCGCCACTGCATTCCTCGGGGATCGGCAAGGCCCTGCTCAGCGCCGCCCCCGACGACGTGTTCGATCGGGTATGCAAGCACGGACTTCCTCGACGGACACCGCGCACGATCACCGATCCAATTCGGCTACGCGAGGAAATCCTCGCGATCAGGGCGCGGGGCTATGCCATCGACGACGTCGAAAACGAAGATGGCATCCGCTGTGTTGCGGCTCCGGTGCGTGGCGCCGACGGATTTGCAGTGGCAGCCGTCAGTGTGGCCGGGCCCGACTATCGCGTCTCCACCCAGCTCGTTCCGGCGATCGGGGAGAAGGTCATGAGCACGGCCAACGAACTGGCCAACCTCATCGGGTTCAGCGGTGCACCCCTCGGTAAGGTTTCTGCCTGACGATGAGTGAAGAGACGCGCAGTGTGGTCGATGCTTTGTATAGAGCATTCCTGGCGGGCGACCCGGAAGCAATGCTGGCGACGTTCGCCGACGACATCGAGTTCCGGTTCCTCGGCCAGATCTCGGCGAGCGGTATCGACGCGGCGCGGCGGTTCGTCACCGACGCTGCCGGCAAGTTGGTTGACCTCGACTTCACGGTCGTGCACACCGTCATCGACGGTGAGCGAGCTGCAGTCACGTGGAGCGAGACCGCACGGACGGCGAGCGGCGCAGCGTGGATGAACCACGGCGTCGACGTCATCGAAGTGCGAGGTGGGCGGGTTACCTCATTGCACGAGAACAACGACGTCCGCACGGTGTACGAGCACTTTGGCCGCCCAGCGCGCGGCCCGGACGGCGACGGCCGCTAACAGGCAGGCGTGTAGTCGAGCGCCATCCCGAACGCTCGCGGCCCGACGACAGCGAGGGCTTCCTCGGTCGTGAGCAGATCGGCGCACGGCAGCACCAACACATCGACGCGGGAACCGAATCGGATCATCTCGGTGGTGATCGGTTCGCCGGTGTCCGTGGCGACAACGCAGATCAGGTCGGGGACCGTGACGGTCGCCCCCTCGTTCTCCCAGATGGCGAGGTTCTCGTTCTGGAAGTCGATTCGGACCGATCGCCCCTTGTCGTGTCCGAGTCCCTCCAGCGTCATGTGACCCCGGGCAAAACCTTTCGTCGTCGCTCGTTGCACGTCGGTGATCTTCCCGCGTAGATACCGACTGCCCCCGGCGATCTCGGTGATTGCTTCACCCGGATCATCCTTGTGCTCACGGGCATCGAGTACGGCCTGCCCAATCGAGCGGGCGAGCTGCAACGTGTGTGGGATGATTGACCGCTTACAGAAGGCTCCCTTCATGACGGCGGTGGCGAGGCCTGCATGACCTCCCATCTCGATCGTCGCCGCCCGGGCGATCCGCTCGAGCCAGGCGGCGTCGAGCACCTGCGCGATTATGACGTGATTCCCACGCTCGTCGGCGATTGCGGCGGGCGCTGGGGCGCCGCCGTAGATGAGGTACGTGATCATCTGCAGTTCGGGGAAGGCCCGTCCCATGCCATCGCCGTTCACGAGCGGGATGCCCATCGTCGCAGCCACGATCATCGGTACCATCGAATTGCTGCCGCCCATCTCGAACGGCGCAATGGCGTCGAACGAGCGCCCGAGATGCCGCTCGAGGGCTTGCGCAGCTGCTGTCTCCTCGTTGCCCCTAGCGATCTTTTCGTAGCTGACCATGGGCGAACCCATCCCCCCGACGACGACGAGCAAGTCTTCGTCGCCGATTTCCTCGGGGTCGATCACGCGAACGGTCCCGCCGCTGCGGAGCAGTTCGCGTACACGCAGGAAGCCGAGGTACGGGTTGCCGCCGCCGCCCGTGCCGAGGATCCCGGCTCCGATGGAAATTGGCATCAGATCGGCTTCTACTACCTCCCACACGGCGTCATGCCCTTCTCTCTTTTGTTGGTTTCGGCGCTGGGGCCCGGTGCGAACGGTTGATAGGAGCTGAGTAACTGCGGGTGCGGAGGGTACTCATCGGGGTTGGCCGCCGATCACGCGACCGATGGCGTCGAAGCCGGCTTCGATTGCCTCTCGCTCAGCGGCAAGGGAGATCCGGATGGCCGGCCGTCCCAGCTCACCGAATGTCGAGCCGGGCGCGACCGCCACGCGATGCTGTGTCAACAACTGCTCGGCGAACGACTGGCTGTCGGGAATGGTGGGTAGTTCGAGCCACAGGTAGAACGCGCCGGCCGGTTCGCGTGGGTCGAGACCGAGTGCTCGCGCCCGACCGACGGCGAGGTCACGCCGCGCGCGGTACTCGCAGACCATGTCGGTGACGCAGCCCGGCGGACCTTCTAGCGCTGCCAGGCCGGCGTACTGGGTCGGGGTGTTCACGCAGGCGACCATCGACTCCTGGAGTTTCGTGAGCAGCGCGGTGACCCGGCGGGGGGCGCTGAGATAGCCCAACCGAAAGCCTGTCATCGCGTATGTCTTCGAGAAGCTGTGAACCGTGATGGTCTGTTCCGAGCCGAGTGGGCGGGCGGCAGGGCTGGTCATCTGTTGATCGAACACGATCTGGTCGTAACACTCGTCCGACAGGACCCAGATGCCGCGGGCACGTGCGATGGCGAGGATCTCGTCGATCACCTCCGAACTCAACACCGTTCCCAGCGGGTTGGACGGCGAGTTGAGAATGATCATCTTGGTGCGATTGGTGACCAGCGCCCCGATCTGCTCGGGATCCGGTTGGTAGCCGCGTTCGGGGAGCAGGTCGTAGCGCACGGCTCGGGCACCGGCGAGCGCGATGAGTAACTGGTAGTTGGGCCACCCCGGGTTGGGGGCGAGGATTTCGTCGCCATGTCCGGTCAATCCAATCACGGCGCACATCAGGCCCTGCATCGCGCCCACCGTCACCAGGATCTGATCAGCGTCCACATGGATGTCGTTGACGGTGGCGAGTTTGTGCGCGCACGCCGCGCGCAGCG
>JANONE010000457.1:0-6231 GCA_031420675.1 Ilumatobacteraceae bacterium
GCGGCGCGCCTCACCGGCCACGTGACGGCCACGCAGAACACGATGTTCCCGATGCTGTCGGTCGACAACCGCACGTGGGGCCTCACCGAGTACAGCGACGAGCTGTTGGCGATGAGCGGCATGCCCGCCGACAAGCTGCCGTCGTTGGTGCCGCTGGGCCAACCGCGCGGCACGGTCACCGCGGAGGCGGCCGACCACCTCGGTGTGTCACCCAGGGCCGTGGTAACGGGCGCGACGATCGACTCGGTCACGTCGGCCGTCGGCACCGGGGCGATCGACGAGACGGGGTGCGGCCTCATCATCGGCACCACCGCAGTGATGGCCACTCACCTGCCGTCGAAGCGGCATGACATCGAGCACGGCCTCACCACCGCGCCGAGCCCGTTGCCCGACCAGTGGTTCCTGGTGGCGGAGAACGGAATCGGCGGGAAGGCGCTCGACGTGTTCGTCAACCAGATGGTCTATTCGAACGACGGGCTCGGCCATGCCATGCACGACGGTTCGTACGCGGCGGTATTGCAGGCCGCGACCAATGTGCCGTGCGGGAGCAACGGCGTGCTGTTCCTGCCGTGGCTGGTGGGTTCCATGGCGCCAGGCCACGAGCGCCACATGCGCGGCGGCTTCGTGAACATCGGCATCGCCACCACGCGGGCCGACATGGCGCGTGCCGTTCTTGAAGGCGTGGCGATGAACGTGGCCTGGCTGCTCCCGTACTTCAGCGCCCTGGCCGGCCGCGTCTATGGCGAGATCACGTTCGGCGGTGGCGGTGCCGCCTCGCCGCTGTGGGGGCAGATCCTGGCCGACGCCACGGGCGTGCCGGTGCGCCGCCTCGCCCATTCGACTTGCACCAACGCCCACGGCGCTGCGCTGCTGGCCCTGTACGAGACCGGTGCGTGCCAGCTGGCCGACCTGCCGCACTTCCTGGTCACCGCCGAGGTGCACGAGCCGAACGACGCAGACCACCGACTGCTCGCGGCCCGCACCGGCTCGCTCGTCGACTTCCATGCCCGCAACGCCCCGTTCTTCGAGGCGTTCGATTCGAAGGACCGCACCCCATGAACACGCCCCGATCGACGAGTCCGCTCCATCCGTACGCCGGCAGGTTCGAGGTTCACGCGACGATGCCGGAGCAGCCGGTGTCGCGCGAGCAGATCCTCGACGAGCTGCGGCAGATGTCCACCGAGGAGGACAGGAAGGGCGACACGGGTCGCGTCAGCGGGTCGATCTACAGCGGTGACCACGACCACTACCACTTCCAGGTGGAGGCGTTCGGCTACTTCGGTCACGCCAACGTGCTGCAGCGCGACATGTACCCGAGCGCCACCAAGATGGAGGCCGAGATCATCGCGATGACGGCCGACATCCTCCATGGCGACGAGAACACGGGCGGCCTGGTCACCTCCGGCGGCACCGAGAGTCTCGTCACCGCCATGCTCGCCTACCGCGAGTGGGGCCGCAACACGCGGGGCATCGAACGGCCGCAGGTCATCATGCCCGTCACCGCCCACCCCGGGCACAGCAAAGCGTTCCATTGGTTCGACATCGACGCGGTCATCGCTCCGGTCGACGAGCAGCATAAGGTCGATCTCGACTTCGTGCGCGCCCACATCGGCCCGAACACCGTCGCCCTGGTCGGCACGGCCGGCACCTACCCCCACGGAGTGATCGACCCGATCCCGGAGCTCGGCCAGATCGCACTCGAGCACGGTATTGGCCTGCATGTCGATGGGTGTCTCGGCGGGTTCATCCTCGCGTGGGCGAAGGACCTCGGCTACGAGCACTCTCCGTTCGACCTCTCCGTGCCCGGCGTGACAAGCATGTCCGCCGACACGCACAAGTACGGCTACGCGCTGAAGGGCAGCTCGGTGCTGCTCTTGCGCCCGAAGGAACTGCGCCGCGAGCAGTACCTCCTCATCGACAGCTGGCCCGGTGGTGCGTATGCGTCGCCGGGCATGGGCGGCAGCCGCTCCGGTGGCCTCATCGCTGCCACATGGGCCAGCCTGCTGAGCTTCGGCAAGAGCGGCTATCGCGCCATCGCCCACGACATCTTCCGAACGGCTGACCAGATCCGCGCCGCGGTGGTCAGCCACCCAGAGCTGAAGCTGGTCGGTGACTCGCTGTTCAACATCGCGTTCGGCAGCGACGAGCTGGACATCTTCCACGTCAACGACGGACTCGCCGACCTGGGCTGGCGGATGAACGGCCTGCAGTTCCCGCCCGCGCTGCACTTCTGCGTGACCCGCCCGAACACCCAGCCGGGCGTGACGGACGACTTCACCCGCGACCTGGCGAAGGCCGTGAGCTACGCGAAGAACCCGCCGAACCCGATGCCGCGCAGCGGCGCGATATACGGCGCCGGTGGTGCTGAGCGGCCGCCGCGTGAGCAGTTGGCGAAGGCCGCGGCCGACCGGTTGGACGCCATCCACGAGGTGGGTCCGCGCTCGTGAGCCCCCACACCCGCCCGTTCCGTTTCGGGGTGGAGATGAAGGGCCCACTGGAGGGCCGCAGTTGGGCGGACTCTGCCCGGAACGTAGAGGCGCTCGGGTACTCGACGCTGTTCGTGCCCGACCACTTCCACTCCGGCCTCGGCCCGTTCACAGCCATGGCGACGGCGCTGGCGGCCACCACCACGTTGACGGTGGCGCCGCTGGTGATGGCATGCGACTTCCGCAACCCGGCAGTGGCGGCGAAGGAGTTCGCCTCGCTGGACCTGCTGTTCCCGGGCCGCGTGGAGGTGGGACTGGGCGCCGGGTACAACCCGCTCGACTACAGCCGTTCCGGCATTCGGATGGACTCACCCGGTCAACGTGTGTCGCGGCTGATCGAGTACGTGCGCGTGCTGCGCCTGCTGTTCAGCGGCTCCGTTGTCTCTTTCCAAGGTGCGGAGTTCCGGTTGCAGGAGATAGCAGGCACGCCATTGCCGGCGACCCCTGGCGGGCCTCGGATTCTTGTGGCGGGAGGTGGGCCGCGGTTGCTGCGGTTCGCAGGCGCCGAGGCTGACATCGTGGGCGTGAACCCGTCGACCGCAGCCGGTCGCGACCACGCCGACACGTTACGCGATGCGCTACCCGAGTCGATCGACGCCAAGTTGGCGCTGGTGCGTGAGGCTGCGGGCCCGCGGTGGAACGAACTGGAATTGAACGCCTGGATCTCGATGGCGGCGGTGACCGACAAGCCCCACGAGGCAGTGGCCGGTCTGGCGACAAACGCCGGCGTGTCGACCGAGGAAGTGCTGGCGAGTCCCATCGTGCTGGTCGGCAGCGAGAGTGAGATCGTCGAACGCCTGCATGAGCGGCGAGCGATGTGGGGCTACAGCTATGTGTGCGTGCCCGGACCGCAACTCGAGGAGTTGGGCGAACTGGTCGGGCGGCTGGTCAGCGCCTGAACCGGCCGCCGCGCGCGACCACCCCCAGATCAGCCCCGGCCCCGGCCGTTTGAAGAGCGGTCGATCGGGGAAGAGGCAGGCGTGTACGAGATCCCTTCCAACGCGGGCCGCGACCGGTTCGAGATATCGGGGGCTGCGGAAGATGAGCTGCGGCCGTCGTGGGCAGATGTGCCGTGGCGAACCATCATCGGCTCGGTCGGGGTGGTCGTCGCCACCTACGTGACCATCACGCTCGTGCTGGCCACCGCCCGCATCCTCACGTGGGTGGCTATCGCCGGGTTCTTCGCAATCGTGCTCGCCCCACTGGTGGGAATCGTGCAGCGCCGAGTCCGCGACCGACGCACCCTTGCCACCGGAATCGTCGTGTTCTCCACTCTGTTCGCGATGATCGGCTTACTGACCCTCTTCCTCCTACCCGTGCGCACACAACTGGTCGCCATCCTCACCGACCTGCCGGGCACCGTGCACCGGGCAGCCCAGGGTAAGGGCCCCGTGGGCAACCTGGTGACCCGGCTGCACATCGAGAACTACGTACAGGAGAACGAGGCGGAACTTGCCAGGGCTGCCGACAAGCTGAGCGGCTCCGCCTTCGACACTGCCCAGACCGTGTTCGGAATCGCCGTCGCCTTCGTCACGATCACCCTCATCACGTTTCTTCTCCTCAGTCAATCGGCGGCCATGAGTCGCGCCGCTCTCGGCGTCGTTCCTCGTCGGCGCCGCGCCTCGTTTCAACGGGTCGCCGGTGATGCGGCCGGCGCCGTGAGCGGCTACATGATCGGCAACCTGCTGATCAGTCTCATCGCCGGCGTCGCCGGTTTCATCTGCCTAGTGGCGCTCGGTGTCCCTAGCCCGGTGGTGCTCGCGCTGTGGGTGGCCTTCGCCGACCTCATCCCGCTCGTCGGCGCAACGCTCGGGGCCTTCGTGGCCGTGATCGCCGCCTATCTCCATTCCCCCACTGCCGGCATCGTCGCCCTCGTATTCTTCATCATCTACCAGCAGGTGGAGAACGGAGTCATCTACCCCTGGCTGATGGCCCGCAAGGTGAACATCAACCCGCTCGTCGTGCTGCTCAGCGTGCTGGTCGCAGTCGAACTGTTCGGCCTCATCGGCGCCTTGCTCGCCGTGCCGGTCAGCGGTGCCCTCCAGGTGGTCGTCAAGGCCGTGCGCCGCGAACGACCACTCGAGCAACTGGTGCTGCCCACGGACTATTTGGAAAACATCGAGTCAGAAGCAGCAGCAACCACCACATGAGAACTGGAAGGCAACAATGACTGTCGTTGCGGTCGTGACAAACACGGAGAAGATCACCAAGAAGGAAGCACGACAGCTCCACCAATCACTCGGCACGGCCGGTTTCACCGACGTGGAGTGGTTGCAGATCCAGCACGGTTCCGATGGCAAGGCCGCGGCCGCCAAGGCCCGCAAGCACGGTGCCGACGTCGTCGTCGTCTGTGGTGGCGACGGCACCGTACGCGCCGCTGCCGAGGCGTTGGTGGGTACACCTGCCGCCCTCGCAGTGGTGCCCCGCGGTACCGCCAACCTGTTCGCGTCGGGGCTGGAACTGCCCACCGACATCGACGACATCGTGAGGGTGATCGCCCGCGACGAGCGACGCATCATCGACACCGCGACGTGCAATGGCCAGACATTCTGCGTGATGGCCGGGGTCGGTTTCGACGTGAGGATGTTGAGCGGAGCCGAGGACGGCAAGGAGCGCATGGGCACTCTTGCGTACGTGACGTCCGGCGTTCGGGAGGCACGCCAGCGCAAGCTGTTCGAGACCACCATCACCGTCGACGGAGAAAAGTTTTTCGAGGGTCAGGTCAGCTGCGTGCTCGTGGGCAACGCCGGCCGGCTGAAGGCGGGCATCGAGGCATTCCCCGGGGCCACGCCCACCGACGGATTGGTGCACGTAGCAGTTGTGACTGCGACTGGCCTGCGCAAGTGGGGAGGTTTGTTGGTTGCGGCGGCGGTGCGTAAGCCGGAATGGTCGCGCAACGTGCAGCTCGCCGAGGGCAAAGCGATCACCGTCGAGTTCTCGAAGAAGCGTCGTTTCGAACTGGACGGGGGCGTCAAGACACGCTCCAAGCAACTCGAGTTCAAGGTCCGTCCGCGGTCGCTGATCGTGGCTGCTCCGCCGGCAGCGAAGCCGGCATAGGCGCCTCGGGCGGAGCACTCACCCCCTGCGGGTGGTCGGTGACCGGGTCGCCCAGACGCTGGGCGCGGCCTCCGAAGGCGATCGCCACGACTGTGAACCAGCCCCAGCCGATGGCCAGGCCGGCAATCACATCGGTCAACCAGTGCACGCCCAGCAGCGCCCGACTGGCCGCTACCGAGACTGCGACCAGCGCCGCTGCGCCGGCGAGCACCGCACGCACGCGGCGTGATCGATCGCGCCCCAACACCAAGGCGATAGCCGAGGTGGCGGCTGCAGCGGCAACGGTATGGCCAGACGGGAACGAATAGCCGTGGGCGGCCACCAGCCGCAGCACAGCCGGCCGCTCGCGCCCGACGATGACTTTCAAGACGTTGCTCAAGGCGAGTTCCCCGACGCCTACCGACGCCATGAAAGCGAACACCTCGACACTTCGACGACGGAAGTAGTCGAACGAGGCGACGGCGGTGAGCGAGGCAATCACGAACACCGTGCTGCCGAGGTGGGTGATCCATCGCAGCACATCGACGGCGCTCGAGCTGCCGTTGCGCGAACCCCACTCGGCTACCGACCGATCGGCGTTAGCCAACCAGTTGTTGTTGTCGATGAGGTCCAGCAGCACGCCGACGATGATCGCCACCACGAACAGCACCACGAAGCTGACCGTCAGCAGGAACCCGCCGGCGGTTCG
>JANONE010000458.1:0-2472 GCA_031420675.1 Ilumatobacteraceae bacterium
GCGGGCCCTGGGTGCCATCGATCCGGCAACCATCAAGGGCGAGCTGTGGGTCGCGACCACCGGGGGCCATCTGATGCGCTACACGATGGTCAGCGAAGGCACCCTGTTCGCGCTCGGGAGTGGCGTCGAAGGCACGCTGACCATGGACTACGCACTGACCGACATCGACCAGCCGTTCTCGGCCGTGCTGCCCGCCGATTGCCCGCCGATGGTCGACGTGCCGTTGCTGCCGGACGCGGCCGACATTGACGCACACCCCGGCTTCCTCGGCTACTCGACCGCCACGTCTCCGGAGGAGGCGCTGAAGTTCTACCAGCAGGAGCTTGCGACGTTGGGCTGGACGCCGGCGGCGGGCATCCCGATCGTCGCGGAGGAGGGAGGTCGAATCAGCTTCGTTGCTCCCGGTTGGCAGCTCACGGCCGTGGTCTCACTCGGCGACGCCGGAACGCGGGTCTTCTTCCTGCAACACGCGGTCGCGGCCTGAAGGGCTCCTC
Organism: Ilumatobacteraceae bacterium; assembly: GCA_031420675.1. Classification (GTDB taxonomy): domain Bacteria; phylum Actinomycetota; class Acidimicrobiia; order Acidimicrobiales; family Ilumatobacteraceae; genus UBA668. Next base: position 495 of record JANONE010000458.1, read on the forward strand.
CGTGAATTTGTTCAGGCACAATTCTGAAGTTCTCGTGCGGGTGTCCCGCGCGCAGGCAAGGGCTTCGCGGCGCAGGCCCCAGTAGCTGGCGAGCTTCGCCGGTGCGAGCTTCCGACAACGAACGGATCACTGCGTTCGATCACCGCTTCGCCCGGGCGCAGGCTCCGACGTCGTCGACCTGCCATGGGGCTTCGTCGTGCTGCACCAAGAGTTCCTGCTCTCGCAGTATCACAACCGGATCGCTGTCACGTCGGCCGCGCCTTCGGCGGCGGATGTACTCGCGACGGCCGAGGTGATGCTGGGCGGAGCGGGCCTGCGGCACCGGTACGCGTCCGTCGACAACGACGCGCTCGGGCAGATCCTGAGCGCGGATCTGGTTGCCGCCGGCTACGAGCACGAGACGATCGTGACGATGATCCACTCCGGCGCGGGGGTCGAACCTGGCGCGCACGAGGTGCGGGCGGTGTCTCTCGACACGCTGCGCCCGGCGATCATCAGCAACTGGCGGGTCCAGATCCCCGACGCCACCGACGAGGAACTCCGCCAGCTCGCCGACCGGACGGCGCTGTACGCATCCGGCGCGGAGCTCACGCTGCTCGCGGTGTACGACGGCGACAGCATCGCCGCCCACGCAGCTCTGTTCGTTGATCGCGAGGACCGCATTGCCCAATTCGAGAACCTTGTGACCCACGACGAGTTCCGCGGTCGCGGCTACGGCGACGCGCTGCTCCGCGACGCCCTGAGGCGCGGCCAGCAGGCCGGCAGCGAACTGTCGTGCCTCACCGCCGACCTCAACGATTGGCCGCATGAGTGGTACCAACGCCTCGGCTACGTCGACGCGGGCCGAACGCACCACTTCAGCCGCCGTGTGTGACGAGAGGCGCCCGGTCCTTGCTAAGTCAAAGGGGCTCAGTGAGCGGTGTTGCGGCGTTGGCGGCTGTGGCGTTCGAGCGCGAGTTGCACCAACTCGTCGATCAATTCGCCGTAGCTCAGCCCGCTCGCGATCCACAGCTTCGGGTACATCGAGATGGGGGTGAAGCCGGGCATCGTGTTGATCTCGTTGAGCAGGAAGCCACGGCCGCCCTCCTCGAAGAAGAAGTCGACCCGCGAGAGGCCCTCGCCGCGCAGTGCCTTGAACGACCGCAGCGCCAAAGCCTGCACCTCGGCGGTCTGCTCGGGTGTGAGCGGCGCCGGCACCAACGCCTGTGAGCCATCGTCGACGTACTTGTCGGCGTAGTCGTAGAACTCGGCGCCGGGCACGATCTCGCCGGGCACGCTGGCACGTGGTTCCAGGTTGCCCAGCACCGCAACTTCGATCTCGCGGCCGACGATCGCCTCCTCCACCACGATCCACTCGTCGTAGCTGAGCGCAATCTCGATGGCGTCGCGCACGGCCTCGATGGTCTTCGCCTTGGTCACGCCGACCGACGAGCCCATGTTGGCCGGCTTCACGAACACGGGCAGCCCCAGTTCGGTCGCGATGCGGGCGGGTGTGCCGGGGGTGACCTCGTGTGCCCGCAACGCAAGGTAGCGCGCCTGCGGAATGCCGTTGATGGCGGTGACCTGCTTGGCCATCGCCTTGTCCATCGCCAGCGCCGAGCCCAGCACGCCGGTGCCCACGTAGGGCACGTTGGCCAGCTCGAGCAGGCCTTGCACCGTGCCGTCCTCGCCGAGGGGGCCGTGCAGCAGCGGCATGACGACCGTACGCCCCGAGGCCGCCGGCAGGCCGGCCGCTGTCGGTGAAATGGCTGCTGTCGGTGCGAGAGCGTCGCCGGCCGGGTCGAGGCGACCGGGTAACGCATGCGGACCCTCGGCCAGCGCCAAAACAGCACCGGCCGCCACTGCCCACGTGCCATCACGCGAAATGCCGATGGGGGTGATGCGGTACTTCGCCGGGTCGGCGGCTCTGAGCACGTGTGCTGCGGTGGTGCAGCTCACGTCGTGTTCCGCCGACTGCCCACCGAAGAGCACGATGAGG
>JANONE010000459.1:0-1786 GCA_031420675.1 Ilumatobacteraceae bacterium
CATCGGGGAGCGCGCCGGCCACCACCACCGGCCAGTGTGGGCACCACAACACCCCCAGGCGCGGCACCCCGAGACGTGGCGACGCAGTGCGGGCCCCGGACGACGAACCCATGGCTAGCCCGTGCGCCGCAGTGCCACCACCGGCCCGACGACAGGCGCCGGGACGACAGGCCCAACGACAGGCCCAACGACAGGCGCCGGGACGACCTGCACCTGGCCGTCGGCGGTGGGCTGCCACAGCTGAGCGCGGCGTGGGCGAGGCACCCGCCGACCACTGAGCTGCACGCTGGCCTGACGACCACGAGCCACGCCATGCCCTTCACCCAAACCCTGCCACACGGCATCAGTGGCCTCGAAACGCAGGTCGGCCCCGAACGGGCCCTGTGCAGCACCCATCGCGGCCACCACCATCACTGCGCCGCGGGATTGCAGGCGGGCCACCAGCCGACGGGCTGTGCCGGCGCGCACTCGTTGCGTGCCCGGCCCCAGGAGCAGCACATCGAACCCATCGATCATCGCCGCCAGCACGTCGGCCCACTGCTCATCGTCGAACGGTTGCAACGGCTCGGCCACCATCACAACTCGTTCGGGCACCACACCCAACTCGACGGCGGCAGCCACACCCATTTCCGGCAAGCCGGTCACTCCCACCCACGCTCCCGCGCGCGACGGCCCTGCAGCCAAGGCAAGGGCCAACGACACGGCAGCCGACCCTTCACACCCGATGACGCTGCCGCGCTGCACCACCGCCTGCGGCAGCAGTTCGCCGAATGCAGCCAACACCGGCAAGGTGCGCTCGCGAGCCGCGGCACCCGACAACATCCCGTTCCCCGCAAGCTCGGCAAGATCGGTGACCCGTGATCCCATCGGGCCGATGCTATCGAACACATGTACGATACGTCAACGGTGAAGTTCGGTGTCGCTCACCGGCAACGAACGAAGTTGAGCAGCAAACTCGCGGGCCGACCGGCCCCACCCATCAGCGCCGAGTACGCGGGCGTGGTGCCCGTCGTGCACGGCCAACCCGCCCACGGCCAGGTAGATGTCGCCGACCACGGCCCTACGCAGCGCCGACAGCAGTTCGGCGGCGGCACCGAGACAGCCCATCGAGGTCACCGACACGCCGACAGCCACCAGGTCGGGGGCGTGCTGCGCGGCATGCACGAACGACTCCTGTGGCAAGTCGGCGCCGAGGTCGGAGACCTCCCAACCCTCGCCGCGCAACAGGTCGGCCAACAACGCGATGGGGAGGGAATGCCGCTCGCCTTCGGGCGAACCCAACAAGACCACACCGCGCGTGCGACCGCGACGGGCGAAGCGCGGCCCCAGCCGGCCGATCAACCGGAACGCGATGCCGGTGGCCCGATGCTCGACGGATACATCCAGCTCGCCTGCCGCCCAGCGCGTGCCGATCGAATGCATGGCCGGGCTGATCAGATCGAGATACACCTCGTCGAGCTCGGCCCCTGCGGCGAGGGCGGCTTCCACCACACCCCATGCACCGCCAGTATCACCGGCCACCAATCGCGACTCCAGCCGCGAGGCCCACGGCGCACGGCGCCGCACGCCACGGTCGGCCGGCATGACGTCAGCGCGGTATACCTCGAGATCGGAGTGGGCGACACGCCAGCAGCCCCCCACTTTCGTCGCCTGCAAGAACCCCAGCCGCACGTAGCGGTAGGCGGTCATGTAGTGCACGCCGAGCAGCTCGGCTGCCTCGTTCAAGGTGAGGTCGGCGGCGGTCACGGGCTAACCGTACGACGGCGGCGCATCGCTGCGTAACGCA
>JANONE010000460.1:0-14175 GCA_031420675.1 Ilumatobacteraceae bacterium
GACGCCACCTATCGCCATTACCGCTACCACGTCCTCAACACCGCCGAGCAGAACCCGTTCTCGGCCCGCACAGCGTGGCACGTCACCGACCCCTTGCAGTTGTGGGCTATGAACCTGGCGTGCGACCCGCTGATCGGCGAGCACGACTTCTCCACGTTCTGCCGGCGGCCCAAGCTGCCCGAAGGCGTGGAACCGCGGTCGCTGGTGCGCCGTGTGACGAGTGCCCAGTGGAAGCCTGTGGCCGGCGACATCCCAGGCCTGCTGCGCTTCGAGATCCGGGCCAACGCCTTCTGCCACCAGATGGTCAGGTCGATCGTGGGCACGCTGGTGGAGATCGGCATGGGCAACCTCCAGGCCGGTGAGATGCGCGGCATCCTGCTGCAACGCGACCGACAACTCGCTGGTCGGGTGGCCCCTGCGCACGGCCTGGTGCTGTGGGAAGTCGGCTATCCCTCAGCGCCACACGACGGCGCTGTCAACGGACCCGGCCTGATGTGACGGGTCCTCGAGCCACTCGCCGCCCACCAATTTCGCAGCATTCGCGCCCGACGTTTGCCGCTTTGGCCGCAATCCCCGTATCATTTCACGGTTCCCTGGCAGCCGTTCCAGCGCCACTACTCGTGGTGCGGCGCAGCAAGCGGGGCGTATTCGTGTGAAGGACGAAGTGATGACTACCTACAGCCCGAAGGCCAGCGAGATCACGCGTGCATGGCACGTGATCGATGCCGAGGATCTCGTGCTCGGCCGTATGTGCACCGAGACTGCTCGGTTGCTGCGTGGCAAGCACAAGCCCACCTTTGCGCCCCACATCGACAGCGGCGACCACGTCGTCATCGTCAATGCGTCCAAGGTGGTGCTCACCAAGAACAAGGCAGCCAACAAGGGCGTCTACCGCCACTCCGGCTACCCCGGTGGCATCAAGAGCGAGACCTACCAGCACCTCATGGAGCGCGATGCGGCCGAGGCAGTGCGTCGCAGCGTCCGCGGCATGTTGCCGCACGGCCCGCTGGGCCGTGAGCAGATCAAGAAGTTGAAGGTGTACGCGGGCCCCCAGCATCCGCACGCCGCACAGAACCCTGTCACCCTCGAACTCCCCGCGGCCAAGGCCCGCTGAAGCGCCGGAAGGTACCGATACACATGGCCACCAAGCCGCTCACCCAGACCACAGGCCGTCGCAAGGAAGCTGTTGCTCGCGCTCGGCTGCGCCCCGGCACCGGCGTCCACACCATCAACGGCAAGGCGTTCGATGCGTACTTCACCACCGCCATGCAGCGCATGGTCGTCACCGAGGCGCTGCGCGTCGTCGGTGTCGAAGAGACCTACGACGTGGATGCCACCATGCATGGCGGCGGCATCAGCGGCCAGTCCGGCGCATTGCGCATGGCGATCGCCCGTGCGCTCGTCGAGCTCGACCCCGAGGCCCGTCCGGCCCTGAAGAAGGCCGGCCTGCTCACCCGCGACCCCCGTCGCAAGGAGAGCAAGAAGTACGGCCTCGTCAAGGCCCGTAAGGCCAAGCAGTACACCAAGCGCTGATTTCCAGCTGAGGATGACACTTCGGTTCGGCACCGATGGCGTGCGCGCCGAGGCGTTCACCGTGCTCACCACCGACTACGTGGCAGCGCTCGGGCGGGCGGCCGCGCAGGTGTTGGGCGGCGGGCAGTGGCTGATCGGCCGCGATACCCGCGAATCGGGGCCGGTGCTGGAGGCTGCAGTGGCTGCCGGCCTCGCCGCCGCGGGGGCCCAGCCAGTCTCGGCGGGCGTGGTGCCCACCCCGGCGTTGGCCTGGCTATCGGCGCAGCGCAGGTGCCCGGCCGCGATGATCACGGCGTCGCACAACCCGTGGCAGGACAACGGCGTCAAGTTCTTCGCCCCCGGTGGCCTGAAGCTGCCCGACGAGGTGGAGCGGGCAATAGAGGCCGTGCTGCAGCTGGGCGCACCGACGCCCGCCGGTGTCGTGCCGTCGCACGCGACAGTGCTCGACGAGTACGTCGCGCACCTCGTCGGGCTCACCCGCTCGTTGGCGGGGCTGCGTGTGGTGCTCGACTGCGCCAACGGGGCGATGAGCGTTGCTGCGCCCGCCGTCTTCCGGGCGCTCGGTGGCGACGTGGTCGTGATCCACGATGCACCCGACGGTCGCAACATCAACGATCACTGCGGCGCCACGCACACCGCCTCGCTGGCCCGCGAGGTGGTGCGCTGCGGCGCACAACTCGGTCTCGCCTTCGATGGTGACGGCGATCGCATGATCGCGATCGATCACCTCGGCAAGGTGGTCGACGGCGACCGGCTGATCGCACTCGCCGCACTGCAGTTGCGTGAGGAGGGGGCGCTGAATCGAGGCGTGGTCGTGGCGACGGTGATGAGCAACCTCGGCTTCCACAAGGCGATGGCCGCCGCCGGCATCGAAGTGATGTCGACGGCGGTGGGCGACCGCTACGTGCTGGAGGCGCTGGACGCCGGCGGGTACAGCCTGGGCGGCGAGCAGAGCGGTCACGTGATCTACCGCGACCTTGCCACCACCGGCGACGGCCTGCTGGCCGGCGCCCGCCTCGCGCAGTTCGTGCACGAGCATCATCGCCCGCTGGCCGAGCTGGCTGATGAGGTGATGACCAGCTATCCGCAGGTGTTGGTCAACGTACGTGTCCGCGAGCGCCACCCTCACGTGGCCGCCGAACTGGCCGCGGAGATCGAGGCGGCCGAAGGATCGTTGGGTGGCGACGGTCGCATCCTGGTGCGCGCCAGCGGCACCGAGCCGCTGATCCGGGTGATGGTGGAAGCAGCAACCGCAGCGATTGCGCAGTCGGTGGCCGACGAACTCGCCGCGGCGGTGCTCGCCCGATTCGGGTGACGATCGCTTTCCGGACGATTCACAATGTGAGAGTCAGCTGATATGGTTAGAGCCATGCCCACCATGCGCATCACTTCGGCAGGTCAGCTCTCCTTGCCCGCCGAGATCCGCCGTCGCTGGAATGTGACGCGTGTTCGGCTCGTCGACCACGGTGACCACGTAACTCTGGAGCCGATTCCCGACGACGTGCTCGAGGCCACCTTCGGCCGCTTCCGAAATGCCGGTCCGGGTACTGCCGAGCATCGCCATGCCGAGAGGGCCGACGATGCCCGGAGGGAGGCTGCTCGTGTTGGTGTTCGACGCGTATCCGCTCGCCGCGGTGCTGCTGGGTGAGGACGCCGGCCGGGCGGTGGGTCGGCTGTTGGTCGATGCGCTGGCGCAGGGTGAGGCGGCGGTGTCGGCCGGCAACCTGGCCGAGGTCGTCGACCTAGTTGCGCGCGCGGCAGTGGTCGATCCTGCCGATGTGCTCGACGCCGTCGAGCTCTGGGTCGACGGTGGGCTGCGGGTCGAGGCACTCACCTGGGAGCTCGCGGCTCGTGCCGCGTCGCTGAGGGCCGTGCACTACCACCGGTCGCGTTGCCCCATTTCGCTCGCCGATTGCGCTGCCATCGCGCTCGCCGAGCATCTCCGCGCTTCCTTGGTCACCAGCGATCAGCCACTCGCACAGGTGGCGGCGCTCAACGGCATCGACGTGGTGCCGGTACCGGACTCTCGTGGCACTGTGCCGTCACTCGTGTGAGCCGTCCTTGGTGCAGGCCGTCACTCGTTTGAATCGTCAACAACCGCGCCGACAGCACAGCACCCCTGCCCATCGGTAACCTGCTCGACATATGTGCGGCATCGTGGCAATCATCTCCCGGCCCAGCAGTCGGCCGACCCCTCTGGCCGGCGACGTGATCGCGCTGCTCGATCGTGCGGTGGCAGCGCCAACACTGGCGAATGCGGCCGTGCTGGTGGCGGAGCTCGATCGCGTGTTGCATGGCGTGCCGGGCACCTTGGCACTCGCCGGCCGCAGTGAGCTGATCGCCGGCATCGGGGCCCGCCTCGACCAGATCGATGGGCGCATCGCCGAACGCGAGCGGGTGCTCGACGCCGGCAACGGGCTGTCGCCCGACGACATCGAACTGATCAACGCCGAGCTGGTCGCAGCTCGCGATGCCGTGTGGGCTGTGCGCAAGGACCGCATTCGCACGGCCAACGCGGTGGCCGACTTCGCCGGTCGCGAGGCCGGTTTGGCTGCCGTCGCCGGCTACCTGGCCATCCAGCAGGCGCTCTCGGCGATCGACCGCATGGAGGTGCGTGGCCGCGACAGCGCGGGCATCCACGTGCTCGTGTGGAACCATGGCCTCGACCTCGCCGAACCGTCGGTCGCCGGTGCGATCGTGCAGCGCGGCCTCGACCCGCTTTTCCAGAACGGCTCGGTGCGCCTCGCCGGCGATCGGCTCGGCTTCGTCTACAAGGCAGCGGCCGAGATCGGCGAGCTGGGCGACAACGTGAAAGCGCTACGGGCGGCTGTGCACGCCGACGGTCTGTTGCGGCTCGCGCTCGCCCAGCCGGGCGCGCGCGTCTCGGTGCTCGGCCACACCCGGTGGGCCAGCGTGGGCATCATCAGCGAACCCAACTGCCACCCGGTGAACGGCGAGCAGGTCGAGCTGAGTGGGGCCGAGCAAACAGCAGGCGCGCGGCCGCCGTACACGGTCGCCGTGCTCAACGGTGATGTCGACAACCATGGCGACATCAAGGTCAACCACGCACTGCGCATCGCCGGCCCGATCACCACCGACGCGAAGGTGATCCCGGCGGTGATGGCGATCCATGCGGCTGCGTCGCCCGGTACGGGCAACGACCTCGGCGAGGCGTTCCGCCGCACGGTCGCCGAGTTCGAGGGCAGCGTCGCGATCGGCGCGACTTCGGCCGATGCGCCGGATCAGGCCTACCTCGCGTTGCGAGGGAGTGGCCAGGCCCTCTACGTCGGTTTCGGCGACGACATGTTCATCGTGGCCAGCGAGCCCTACGGCGTGGTGGAGGAGACCTCCGAGTTTTTGCGGATGGATGGCGAGACGGCATCCCCCACGGGCAGCCGTGGCCAGGTCTTCCTGCTGGATGGATCGGGCGCCGGCACGCTCGCCGGGGTACGGCGGATCGCCTACGACGGCAGCGAGCTTCCGATCGAGGAAACCGAGCTCGTCACGGCTCAGGTCACCACCCGCGACATCGACCGCGGCGATGCACCCCACTTCCTGTTGAAGGAAATTGGCGAGGCACCGAACAGCTTCCGCAAGACGCTGCGCGGCAAGATCGTCGAAACCCCGCAAGGCCTGCGCGCCGACGTGGGCGAGCGTGCACTGCCCTCCGCGATTGCAGCCCGGCTGGCGAGCGGCGAGATCACCAAGGTGCGTGTCATCGGCCAGGGCACCGCCGCAGTCGCCGGGCGCAGCATGGCGGCCGTGCTCGACACGCTGGTGGGTGGCACGATGGATGTCGACCCCATCACCGCCACCGAGTTGTCGGGCTTCCACCTGTTGCTCGACATGAGCGACACGCTCATCGTTGCTGTGAGCCAGAGCGGCACCACCACCGACACCAACCGCACGGTCGATCTCGCCCGCAGTCGCGGGGCCTCGGTGCTGGCCATCGTCAACCGTCGCCACAGCGACCTCACCGACAAGGCCGACGGCGTGATGTACACCAGCGACGGCCGCGACGTGGAGATGAGCGTCGCCAGTACCAAGGCCTTCTATTCGCAGGTGGCGGCCGGTGTGCTGCTGGCCTGCGCCATCGCCGAAGCCGCCGGCAAGGGCAACGCCCAGCGTCGCCACGAACTACTCACCTCGCTGCGCACGCTGCCCGATGCGATGGTGGAGGTCATTGCCACTCGTCCGGCCATCGGCGAGGCCGCTCGCCGCTTCGCACCATCGAAGCGGTACTGGGCCGTCGTCGGCAACGGGCCCAACGTGGTCGCAGCCGAGGAAGTGCGCATCAAGCTCAGCGAGCTCTGCTACAAGTCCATCGCCTGCGACATCACGGAGGACAAGAAGCACATCGACCTCTCCAGCGAGCCGCTGATCCTGGTCTGTGCAGCCGGTCTGGTGGGTGGCACGGCCGACGACGTCGCCAAGGAAGTCGCCATCTACAAGGCGCACAAGGCCACGCCGATCGTGGTGGCCACCGAGGCCGACGGACGCTTCGCCGCTGCGGCCGCGGTGTTGACGGTGCCCTCGGTGGATTCCACCTTGGCCTTCGTGCTGTCGGCCATGGTGGGCCACCTGTTCGGTTACGAGGCTGCACTTGCCATCGATGCCTCTGCCCGCCCGTTGCGCGAGGCGCGCGAGGTCATCGAAGGCGCGCTGGCCGAGCTAACGGAAGGCGACGACGTGCTGCACGCCGTGCAGATCCGCATCGGCGTGCACACCGAGAGGTTCCTCGACGGCCTCAGCGCCGATCAGTACAACGGCCACCTGGAGGCTTCCACCGCCGTTCGGCTGGTTGGCCTGTTGCGCGACCTGGCCGCCGACCTGCCGCTGGAGGCGTACCAGCGCTCGAGTGGCAAAATCGCGACGCCCGGCGTTCTCATCGACGACCTGATGGCAGCGCTCACGCGTGCCATCGAAGAGCTGACCCGCCCGATCGACGCGATCAAGCATCAGGCCAAGACGGTGACGGTCGGCATCAGTCGCAGCGACGAAGGTGTACTGGATCGTGCGCTGGTGCAGGAGCTGCTCGCTGCCGGCGCCGGCCGCGATCGCCTCGCCTACCGCGCGCTCAAGGTGCTCGCCGATCTCGACCCTGCGGTCGAGGCCGTTGTCGGCTTCACTCGCTACGCGATCGAGGGCGACCCGGCGCACGACGCGACGATCACGATCGTCGATCGCGGCGGTTTGTCGCGCGACGTACCCAGTCGGGTGGAACGCAATTCGCAGCTCGTCGGTACCAAGCGACGGGTGGCCAGCGAGAAGGAAGTGCTGGTGGCACGCGGTCGCAGTGATGGGCGCACGGTCATCTTCGTACCCGAGGTGAAGGGTGGCACCTGCACCGGTATCACCCTGCTGCATGTTCGCTTCCACGATCGCCTGTCGGCGGCGACGATGCGTGGCGTGTTGCAGGGCTACGACCGGCGCTACGACCGCCTGGTCGACTGGGTGACGGAGACCGAGGGCAGCTTCCGCGACGACCTGCTGGCCGATCTCTCCGTGGCGGATCTGCTGATCCTCCCCATCTCCGACACCGCCGATCACTGGCGCAGCTGAGGGCGGCGACGATGGCGATCCCGAGCCGTTCATGATCCCGAGCCGTTGATGATCCCGAGCCGTTGATGATCCCGAGCCGTTCATGATCAAGGGCATCGGAGTCGACGCGGTCGACATCCAACGATTCCGTGCGGTACTCGCGCGCACGCCCTCGATGCGCGAACGGCTGTTCACGGAGGAGGAGCGTGCGTACGTCGGTCCGCAGGTCGACGAGACGCGGTCCCTCGCGGCGCGCTTCGCCGCACGAGAGAGCGTGATGAAGGCGATGGGCGTGGGGCTGGGTGCCTTCGGCTTCCATGAAGTGTGGGTCAGCTGCGCAAAGTCCGGCGAGCCGTCACTTCGGGTCACCGGCCGGGCCGCAGAGCTGGCCGCGGATCGCGGCATCACCGCCTGGCACCTCAGCCTCACTCACACCGACCTCGTCGCCATTGCGTTCGTTGTCGCCGAGTGAACTCGGCGACGGAGGAAGTTCTGTCAGGGGTGGGCGGGCGTAGGCTCGGGGCGTGATCCCCATCGTGACGCCGGACGAAATGCGGGCGGTCGATGCGGGCGCGTCCGAGACCCCAGCGGTACTGATCGCTCGGGCCGGCGCCGCCGTCGCCCGAGCAGCGATACGGATGATGGGTGGCACGTACGGGCGCACCGTGCTCGTCATCGCAGGTCCCGGCAACAACGGTGCCGATGGGCGGGCGGCGGCCGCGCTGCTTGCAGCCAAGGGCGTGAACGTGCGGGTGTTCGAAGCGGTCGATTGCCCGGTCGTGTTGCCCGCGGCCGACCTGGTCATCGATGCCGCTTACGGCACCGGGTTTCGCCGCACCTGGAACGCTCCCGACGTGGGAGACACCCCGGTCCTCGCAGTCGACATTCCCAGTGGAGTGAACGCCCTCACCGGTGAAACGTTCGGCGATGTGCTCGCCGCCACTCGTACGGTCACGTTCGCGGCGTTGAAGCCCGGCCTGCTGGTGCCGCCAGGAGCGCAGATGGCGGGCGCACTCGAGCTTGCCGACATCGGCCTCGGCGCCGGTGTCGAAGCGCACGCGCACGCACAACTCGTGCAGGCCGCAGATGTGGCGAAGTGGGTGCCCGAGCGCGATGCGACGGCGCACAAGTGGCGGGCGGCGGTGCGCATCATCGCGGGCAGCAGCGGGATGACCGGTGCCGCGCGCCTTGCCGCCCACGCCGCGATGCGTGCGGGGGCCGGAATGGTGCACCTCTCCGCTCCCGGCACGCTCGTGGCGCAAGCCCCGGCGGAGGTGGTGCAGCGACCCTTGCCGGCGAAGGGCTGGGCCGCCGGGGTGCTCGACACGATCGATCGTTTCCACTCGCTGGTGGTCGGCCCGGGTCTCGGGCGCGACGACGAGACCAACGAACAGACGCGACTACTGGCCGTCGAGGCACCGGTACCGACCGTCATCGATGGCGACGGATTGTTCGCCATGGCCTGGAACGCCGACGGTGCGGCGGCGCTCCTGCGTCGGCGTACGACACCGACGGTACTCACCCCGCACGACGGTGAATACGCATTGCTGACGGGCGCTGCGCCGGCCGCCGATCGCCTGGTAGCGGCGCGCCGACTGGCTGCCGACACGGGCTGCGTGGTGTTGCTGAAGGGCCCGGCGACCGTCGTGGCCGACCCGGACGGTGACGTGCTGATCGTCACTGCCGGCGACGCCCGCCTGGCCACCGCCGGCACCGGCGATGTGCTCAGCGGCGTCATCGGCGCATTGCTCGCTGCCGGCGTACCCGCGCTGCAGGCCGCCGCCGCCGGCGCGTGGCTGCACGGGCGGGCGGCGCTGTTGGCCCCGGCGAGGGGCATGGTCGCGAGCGACGTCGCCGATCACCTGCCCGAGGTGCTGGGCGCACTGTGGTGAGCCGCTGGGCATGGGCCGAGGTGTCGGTAGCGGCCATCGAACACAACGTGCGGTCCATCGCAGCCACGGTTGCACCGGCGCAGGTGTGGGCGGTCGTGAAGGCCAATGGGTACGGCCACGGTGCCGTGCTCACTGCACGCGCTGCACGAGCCGGCGGTGCGCTGGGCTTGTGTGTGGCCTTGGTGCAGGAGGGCGTGGCGCTACGCGAGGCCGGCGTCACCGGGCCGATCCTGGTCCTCAGCGAGCAACCCGCAGCGGCATTGGCCGGCGCCGTGCACCACGACCTGGCCATCACGCTGTACAGCGAGGCGCAGATCGCCGCGCTCGCTGCATGTGGCGCTGTGTACCATCCGGTGCACCTCAAGATCGACACCGGGATGCGCCGCGTCGGTGTCAGCCCTGATGATGCGGTAGCCCTCGCCGATGTGATCGCGGCGTCACCGGCGGTGCGGCTGGCGGGGGTGCTCACCCACCTGGCCGCGGCCGACGAGCCCGAGAATCCGTTCACCGAGCACCAGCTCGATCGTTTTGACGAGGTGCTCGCCGCGCTTGCGGCGGCAGGCCACCACCCGCCGCTGGTGCATGCCGCCAACTCGGCCGGCGCGCTCACCCACCCTCGCGCTCGCTACGGGATGGTGCGCGCCGGGATCGCGATCTACGGCATCTCGCCCGGGCCCGGCGTCGATCATCTGTGTGCCGATCTGCAGCCGGCACTGTCGCTGCACGCCCGCGTCTCGCACGTGAAGCGCGTCGCCGCCGGCGAGGGTATCTCCTACGGCTTGCGCCACACGTTCGAGCACGACACCACGGTCGCGACGCTACCGCTCGGGTATGCCGATGGGGTGCCGCGTCGGCTGCAAGCGGTCGGTGGCACGGTGCTGCTGGGCGGGCATCGCCGGCGAATCGTTGGTGTGGTGACCATGGATCAGCTGATGGTCGATTGCGGCGACGACGATATCCAACCGGGCGATGACGTGGTGCTGATCGGTTCGCAGGGTGGCCACACCATCACCGCGGCCGACTGGGCCGAGGCGCTCGACACCATCGCCTACGAGATCGTGTGCGGGATCTCCGCGCGGGTCGAGCGCTTACCTGTCTGACCGACGTCGCTATCGGGCACGGCCGGCATCCCCTATCATTGGGCAGGTCATGTTGCACCTCCGCGCGTCGTCGGTCGCCGACACCCATGCAATTGCGGCCGCGCTCGCGGGGTTGTCGCGTGCGGGCGACCTGATCGTGTTGGCCGGCGAGATGGGCGCCGGCAAGACAGCGTTCGCGAAGGGCTTTGGTGCGGCCCTCGGTGTCACCGAGCCGATCACTTCGCCAACGTTCACGCTGGTCCACAGCTACGAGGCCGGCAAGTTGACGCTGCACCACGCCGACATCTACCGCCTCACCACGCTCAACGAAGTGGCCGATCTCGCGCTCGCCGAGCTGGTCGAGTACGACGGCATCGTCTTGATCGAATGGGGCGATGTGGTCGCCGGCTCGCTCGGTGACCATCTGCTGGTGCAACTCGATGCCGTCGACGACGATGAAGAGTCGCGAATGATCACCATCGGCGGGATCGGCCGCGAGTGGGCTGCTCGATGGGAGCGCATCGCTGCGGCCACGAGGGCCTTCACATGCTGATCCTCGGTATCGAGACCGCTACCCAACAGGTCAGCGTCGCCATCGGCGGGCACGAGGGCGTGCTCGGAATGTTCGAGGTGTCGCGCGGTCGCCGCCATGCGGAGACGCTCGTGCCGGCCATCGAGTTCCTGTGTCGCCAGACCGACATCGAGATCGCCGAGTTCGGTGCGATCGCGGTCGATATCGGGCCTGGTCTGTTCACCGGGATGCGTGTCGGCCTGGCTGCCGGCAAGGCGATCGCGCAGGCCTTGCGAGTGCCGATGATCGGCATCAGCTCGCTCGACCTGCTGGCCTTTCCACTTCGGTACACCGACCGCACCATCGCCGCGGTCATCGATGCGCGCAAAGGCGAGCTGTTCTACGCGTTCTATCGGCCGGTACCCGGCGGTGTGCAACGAGTCACCGACCCGCGGGTCAGCTCGGTCGACGATCTGGTCGCCGATCTGATGGCGCGCGGGCAGAACGTGGTGTGCGTCGGCGATGGCGCGCTGCGCTACCGCGAAGTGATCGCGGCCGGCGTCCTCTGTGAGTTCGCCGAGCAGTTCCTGTCGCACCCGTCGGCCGCGCCGTTGGTGCAACTGGCCCATGCGCGGGCGCTGAGGGAGGATTGGGTGAATCCGTGGGAGATCCATCCGATGTATCTGCGCGCTCCGGATGTGCAGATCAACTGGGCCACGCGAGCCTCGGGCAGTGCCGGCGGCGCCGCATGAGCGTGCTCGCCCGCTTGTTGGGGCGGGCCTCCGGCGACGGCCTGATCGTCGAGCCGCTGCGTCGCCGGCACGTGCCGGGCGTGATGCCGATCGAGCGCGCGTCGTACCCGCGGCCGTGGACGGTGGGTGTCTTCCACAGCGAGATCGAGATGATGCGCCAGGGTGAACGGCGCTACCTCGTCGCTCGCGACGGCAACGAGATCGTCGGCTACGGCGGGCTGATGTTCGTGGTCGACGACGCGCATTTGACCAACCTGGCGGTTACACCCGAGCGTCAACGGCAGGGCATCGCCACCCGCCTGCTTGCCGAGCTTGCATGGGCCGCGATCGACCGTGGCTGCAGCGCGCTCACGTTGGAGGTGCGGGTCGGCAACACGGGTGCGCAGGCCCTGTACCGCGACTTCGGCTTCGTGCCCGCCGGTGTGCGCAAGCGCTACTACGAGAACGTGGAGGACGCGATCGTCATGTGGTGCAACGACCTTGACTTGCCCGAGTACCGCCAGCGCCTGCGCCAGCTCAGCCCCGAGCTTGGCCGATGAACGTCACCGATTCCACCCTCGTGCTGGGCATCGAGACCAGCTGCGACGAGACGGCAGCTGCGTTGGTGATGGGCGGCTACGACGTGGTGTCCAGCGCCGTCAGCACCCAGGTCGATCTGCACGCACAGTTCGGCGGCGTGGTACCCGAGATCGCCAGCCGCGCACATCTCGACCTGCTGAACCCGATGGTCGCGCGCGCGATCGTGGAAGCCGGCGTGCTCGATGATCGCATCGATGCGGTGGCGTGCACGGTGGGGCCCGGCCTCATCGGCGCGCTGCTGGTCGGCGTGTCGGCGGCGAAGGCGTTGGCGCTCACATGGGATGTGCCGTTCGTGGGGGTCAACCACATGGAGGCTCACCTCTACGCAGCTTTCCTCGAAGACCCGACGCTCGAGTTCCCGATGGTGGTGATGCTCGTCTCGGGCGGGCACACGATGCTGATCGAGATGCTCGGGCACGGCCAGTACCGGCTGCTCGGCCAGACGATCGATGATGCCGCCGGCGAGGCGTTCGACAAGGTCGCGCGGTTCCTCGGTCTCGGTTATCCAGGTGGTCCGGCGATCGATCGCGAGGCTGTGCACGGCGACCCGGAGGCCATCAACTTCCCGCGCGCGATGCTGCACGAAGGACTCGACTTCAGCTTCAGTGGCCTGAAGACGTCGGTGATGAACTACGTCCGCAAGCACCCCGACGTCTCGGCTGCCGACGTCTCGGCTTCGTTCCAGGCGTCGGTCGTCGATGTGCTGGTGACGAAGGCGCGGCGCGCTGCCGAGCAGGTGGGCGCGCGCGGGCTCGTCCTCGGGGGGGGTGTTGCCGCCAACTCGCTGTTGCGCGAGCGGTTCCTCTCCGTGTGCACGGAGGTCGGCATTCATGGCTTCCTGCCCAGCCGGGCGATGTGCACCGACAACGCAGCGATGATCGCAGCGGCCGGTTGGCATCGCTTGCGCAGCGACGGGCCGACGGCGCTCGATGTGGGGGCCTACCCGAACCTGCGATTGCCGCTGCTGCCATGACGACCCGTGTCGATGCGTTCGTCGTCGCCGTGCCCGGCCTGGAGCCGCTGTTGCTCGATGAGGTGCAACGCCTCGGTGTCCGCCCGGCCCGCGCTGTGCGCGGCGGGGTGGAGTGCAACATCACCTGGCCGCAGTTGTGGGCCCTGAACTTGCGGTCGCGCATCGCGACCCGCGTGGTCGTGCGTGTCGCTCGTTTCCATGCGGATGGTTTCCACTCGCTGCAGGTGGGCCTGCGTGCTGTGGACTGGTCGATCTGGCTGCCCGAGGGCGGCGTCGCCGTGGCGGCCACCACTGACAAGGAGTCGAAGCTGTACCACTCCGGTGCGGTGGAGGAGAGGGTGACCGAGGTGCTCGGCCGTCCGTTGGGTGGCCAGACGGTGCAGGTGCGGGTGCTGCACGATGTGGTGACGGTGAGCCTCGATGCATCGGGTGCGCCGCTGCACCACCGCGGGTGGCGTGGGCCGGCCGGCAAGGCCCCGATGCGCGAGTCGCTGGCGGCAGCGCTGGTGCTGGCGAGTGGGTGGAACGCGAAGTCGCCCTTGGTCGATCCGTTCTGCGGTTCCGGCACGATCGCGATTGAGGCCGCCCTCATTGCACGCCGGATGGCGCCCGGTCGCCACCGTTCCTTCGCGTTCGAGCAGTGGCCGTCGTTCCAGCCTGCCGGCTGGGAGAGGCTGTTGCGCGGCGCCGATGGTGATGTGGTGGAGAAGTGCCCACCGATCATCGCGTGCGATCGCGATGCGGGCGCTGTTGCAGCGTCGATCGAGAACGCCGGCCGTGCAGGTGTGGGCGACAACGTGGAGGTGATGCAGCGGACGGTGAGCGATCTCGCGTTGCCGCCGGGGGTCGGCTGGATCGTCAGCAACCCGCCCTACGGCCATCGTGTCGGCGGCCGGGCAGGTGAAGGGAGCGGCAGCGACCATGATCTGCGCAACCTGTACGACCGCTTCGGGGCCGTGCTGCGCGAGCGGGCGGCGGGCTGGAACGTGGCGTTGCTGGCGGCCAATGACACGCCCGTGGCACGGATGCGGCTGCCGCTGCGGCCCACCTTGGCGACAACGAACGGCGGCATCGAGGTGGCGGTGCCGAGCGGCACGGTCGGACCCGCTGCGCCCTGAGTCTCGTTCTGCGCCGAGCGATGCTCGCCGTGTTGCCGTGTGCCGCCGTGTTGCCGCAGGTTCTCGCCCCGGATGACGTCCATCGCCGCATGGTGACCAGGTGGAGTGGCTACCCGAAGAACCAATGATTCCCCTAGGTGACACGCGGCAGCAACATACATACGGTTGATCACGACGCCCATACGGGCCACAGGGAG
>JANONE010000461.1:0-4101 GCA_031420675.1 Ilumatobacteraceae bacterium
GACAGCGATGGCACGCAAACCGTCGAGACCGGGGAGGTAGGGCACGCGGCTGAGCGCGCCCGCAGAGGAGCCGGTGGTTGAAACGGAAGGGCGCGCCGACATCGAAGGAACAGTATGGAGCAACCGGCGACTGTTGCGAACGCACCTACTTCTTGAGGTCCGGCCTGCCTATCGCGTCCAATATGAGGTTGACGTAGAACTGCTTCGCGTGTGCGGTGCTGAGGTGCACGCCACCATCGCTCGTGCTCAGCTCATTTGCAATCTGTTGTGACTCGACCTCCCAGTCGACAACCTTCACGTTCGGATACTTCGATGGCAGCGCACGGATACGAGTGTTGTTGCCGGCGATCCAACTCTTTGGCGCCTTCACGGTGAGGAAGACCACCAGCGGTGTCTGGTCGGGGGGCAGTGCGGACATGATCGACGCGAACGTCTCGTCACTGACCTTGCCGTTGGTGCCTGTCTGGATGATGACCACCCGGCCGAGCTCGCCGCCGGCACGGGTGAGCCCCACGATCTCGGCAACGTTCGTACCCTGCCGGCTGACGGCCGCGTTCACCTGGATGCCGGCCGCGGTGAGCTGCGGCGCCGCGCCGAGCATCACGGATTCACCGATCGCATACGCGGGCAACTGGTCCACCGGGTTCGGCGCGGGCGCCGGCGCCGGCGCGGGCGCGGGCGCTGGCGCGGTGGAGGGCGGGGCAGTCTCACCGGGCAACGTCGGTGGTGTGACCGCAACGGTGGGTGGTGCAGTCACGGGCGGCACCGAGGTCACGACGCCGACGGCGGCGATCTCGTCCTGCCCCTTCTGTGCGTCGCAGGCCACCTCACCCTCACACAGCACGTCGGCAGTGGCGACGCTGACCGCGGCGAAACCGGTGAGCACCGCGAAGGTGGAGCCGAGCACGAAGGAGCGGCGACGGCGTTGGAGCGCAACCCTCGTGCGTGGCCGCCGCCCGCCGCGCAACCACTCGCCGAAACGGCCTTGCCGCACCGGCAGTTCCACCAGCCGGTAGCTCAGTTCTGTGATCGGCACCGCGATCAGCAGCGCCGTGAGGAACTCGCGCATCGAGAGCTGTTGCCCCGGCTCGCGGATGATCTGGTACACCGGCCAGTGGTACAGATAGAGGCCGTAGCTGCGGGTGCCCACCCAGTGCAGCGGCCGGATGCCGAGCAACCGTCCGATCCATGCACGACGGTGGGTGGCTGCCGCGATGATCGCTACCGTGCAGATGCCCGTGAGCAGGAAGCCGCCCCGGAACAGCCACGGGTCGTATTCGTTGGTGCGGGCGTTCACCAGTTCCAGCCGGTTCATCATGAACGCGAGCCCGACGAACCCGAAAAGGCCGAGCAGGTCGATGCGGCGCCCTCGCTTGCGCAACGGGCTGCGCATGATCGCGACCGGCCGCCAGACCAGCGCGAACGCAGAGCCGAGCATCAGCCCACCGGCGCGACTGAACGTGCCGAGGTACAGCGCCTCGTTGACGTTGACGCAACGCCCGAGCACCGAGATGTATCCGTGGCTCTCACCGATGCCGCACGACGGCGCGTTGGTGACCGGGTCGGCGCCGATGAACACGGTGCCGCTGACGTACATCGCCGCCACCACGACCGCGACGAACACGCTGGCCCACATCAGCCACAGCGCCACCCGGGGCAGTCGGTCGCCACGCACGCGCAGCAGGACCACCATCACCAGCGGCCACACGATGTAAAATTGCTCCTCCACCGCCAGCGACCACAGGTGGCGTAGCGGTGCGAAGTCGGCGGCAGCGGTGTAGCCCTGACCCGTCCAGATCTGGAACCAGTTGCTGACGTAGGACGTGCCGGCCAGCAGGTCGCCACGGGCCTGTCCCATCGGCCGTTGCTTGAACAACGACATGTAGATGGCCAGCGCGCCCATCATCGCGAACAGCGCAGGGAGCAGCCGACGCGCCCGACGCAGCCAGAACTGCCCCAGATGGACCTTGCCGGTGCGCTCCTTCTCGGAGAGCAGCAGCAAGGTGATCAGGTAGCCGGAGATGACGAAGAACACCTCGACACCGAGGAAACCTCCGCTGAGCCATTCGTGATTGGCGTGGAAGACGAGCACAGCCGTGACTGCGATCGCACGCAGACCGTCGAGCCCCGGCAGGTAGGGGACACGACTGACCTGGTTGCGCAGCGCGGGAGGGGCCGACTGCTGGGCGACAGCAACGGTGGCGGTAGAGGCAGCCATTCGACCGCCCATTATCGCCCACCGCCACCGTTGCAGGCGGTCACTGCGAGTTCTGATCAGCGAGTCAGAGTTGGAGGCTCTTGACTTCCAGGAACTCTTCGAGGCCGAACGTGCCAGCTTCGCGACCGAGGCCGCTCTGCTTGTAGCCACCGAACGGAGCCATCACGTTGAACGCCCCACCGTTGACTTCGACCTGACCGGCGCGGATGCGACGGGCCACGACCTGCGCATGGTCGGCGTCGCCGCCCCACACACCGCCGGCGAGGCCGTAGATGGTGTCGTTGGCGATCTCGACGGCTTCCTCCTCGGTGTCGTACGGCATGATCGACAACACCGGACCGAAGATCTCCTCGCGAGCGATCGTCATGTCGCGCGTGACGTTGCTGAACACCGTCGGCGCCACGTAGTAGCCCTGCTCGAGACCCTCCGGGCTCTCCGTGCCACCGGTGAGCAGCGTGGCGCCTTCGTCGATTCCCTTCTGGATGAAGCCACGCACGCGCTCGCGCTGGGCGGCGGAGACGAGCGGCCCGATGCGGCTGCCCTGCTCGAACGGGTTGCCGGGCGTGAACGCAGCGGCGGTGGCGGCGGCGATGCCCTCCACCTCGGCGAGGCGCTCACGCGGCACCAGCATGCGGGTGAGCGCGGTGCAGGTCTGGCCGGAGTTGAGGAAACACTTGCCCACACCGTCGGCCACGGCCTTGTTGAAATCGGCGTCGGCGAGGATGACGTTGGCGCTCTTGCCACCGAGCTCGAGCGACACCTTCTTCACGGTCTGGCTCGCCACCTCGGCCACTCGCTTGCCGGCGCGCGTGCTGCCGGTGAAGCTGACCATGTCGACGTCGGGGTGCGCTGCGATTGCCTCGCCCACAACCGGGCCGACGCCGGTGACGAGGTTGAACACACCGGCGGGGAGGCCTGCCTCGGCGATGACCTCGGCGAGGATGAACGCGTTGATGGGCGCGACCTCGCTGGGCTTCAACACCACGGTGTTGCCGGCGGCGAGGGCCGGGGCCACCTTGAGTGCAATCTGGTGCAGCGGGTAGTTCCACGGCGTGATGCAGCCGACCACACCGATGGCTTCGCGAACGACGAGCGAGTTGCCCACCTGCTTCTCGAACTCGTAGTTGCCCAGGAGTTGGGCGGCAATGGCGAAGTTGGCCTTCGGCAGGCCGACCTGGATGAGGTTGCTGAGGAACAGGGGCATGCCCACCTCCTTCGCGATCGTGGACGCGATTTCGTCGGTGCGGGCGTCGAGGCCGGCGTGGATCTTCATCAGATACGCAGCGCGCTCTTCCTTGGGAAGTTCGCTCCACGCGGGGAAGGCGGCCCTGGCGGCGGCAACCGCCGCGTCAACGTCGGCGGCGGTTCCTTCGGGGATCGTGGCGATCACTTCTTCTGTGGCCGAATCAGTGACAGAGAGGGTGTCGGTGCCGCCGGACGGCACCCACTGACCGTTGATGTAGAGCTGTTCGTATGCGTGCATGGCGCGACTTTACGCACAGCAGCTCGCCAAGTCAGAAGGCGGGGCGCAGGCCCAGGTTCCGGAAGATCTCGCGGGTGGCCCAGCTGCGGTTCAGGGCGTAGAAGTGAAGGCCCGGCGCGCCGGCCTCCAGCAACCGTGCGCACAGCTCGGTGGCGAGATCGACGCCGATCCGCTCGGCCACGTCGAGGTCGTTGCCTGCCTTCTGCATCGCCTGCACCACCCACCCCGGTACTTCGGCGCCGCTCATGTGCGCCATGCGGGTGATCTGCCCGAGGTTGCTAATCGGCATGATGCCTGGCAGCACCGGCTTGGAGACGCCGAGTGCGGCCAGCTCGTCGACCATGACGAGGTAGTGCTGTATGTCGAAGAAGAACTGGGTGATCGCGAAGTCGGCGGCGCC
>JANONE010000462.1:0-3057 GCA_031420675.1 Ilumatobacteraceae bacterium
CTGCGTCGGCTTCCGTTGCTTGTCGAAGTCGTCGAGGATGTCGCCGCCGTAGCTCATGGTTGCGTCCACGGTAGGCGCGGCAGCGCTGCGGCTGCCGTCATTGCGATGAGCGAGCAAACCGTGCCCGACGTCAATGAATTGGCGTGGGCCGGCCGAGGAAACCAACCGGCGTCAATACCTGCAGCACGCCTTGGCCGTCGTGGCTGCGGTACGGCGCCCACAGCAGCCCGTCGCCGGCCGGCATGGCCAGCGCTGTCGGGCGGTACGGCACACCCCACACATGAGCGCGATGAGCCGGACCCTGCAACGAGAGCATGCCTTCCGTGAGCTCGATCTGGGCATCCACGTCGCCGGCCTGTTCGTATCCGTCGGCGATATGGATCGGGTCACCCGCCGCGTACCACTCCACGTCGAACGTCACCGGTACCGGCGTGCCGTACGGGCGGTGCAGCGCGTCGTGTGGGTCGTCGAGCAACACGCCGTGGGCCTCGTTGCCCACGCTCCATTGCGCGTACGGAACGTCGCACGTGTGGCCCGCCCACATCTCAGGAGGTTTGATCTCCAGGCCGTCGCGCAGGCCGGTGCCATCCAGCTCCTCCACGTACAGGTACGGCTCGCCGACGCGAACCAAACCGGCCCAGTAGTCGAACCGGCGGCCGCGCAGTTCGAGACCGACGAACAACCCTGCGCTCAGGTTTGCGGCCCAAGCCCACCACCACCATGCCTCTACCGCGGCATCCGCGTGGCGCAGTTCGTCGGCATCGGTGAGCACGTGGGCCAGACTATGCACGTGATTCGTTATCTCAGCCTCGAGTGGCTCGCAGCCCTCACCGCCGAAGTGGCCGCCAGCTCCACGATGCAGGCGCTCGCCACCGAGCACACCATCGGTGTCACGCAAGTGGTCACCGACGGGCCGGAGGGCACCGTCGTCTACCACCTGCAGGTCGGAGAGGGAATGGCCGCTTTCGGGGCGGGCAGCGCATTCCCCGAGGACGTGCGCATGGAGCAGACCTGGGAAACGGCGGTGGGCGTGGCCACCGGCAAGCTGAACGCACAGGAGGCGTTCATCAAGGGCCGCATCCTGCTCACTGGCAGCCAGCAGAAGCTGGTCCAGTCGCAACCGGTCTTCGTGGCGCTCGATGCCGTGTTCACCAGCGTGCGGACGCGCACCGAACACCGCTGATCCGGAGCGACTGCAGTGCCCGAACTCCCCGAAGTGCAGGCTCACGCCGAGCGGCTCACCGATCAGTTCCGCGGCGCGGTGCTGCAGAAGTTCGTACCGTTCAACTTCACTGCATTGAAGACGGCGCTGCCGCGACCCGAGGACGCGTATGCCATGCCCTTGCTTGGTGTCGGCAGGCGAGGCAAGTACCTGCTGCTCGACTTCGGGCCGATCCACTTCGTGATCCACCTGATGCAGGGCGGGCGGCTGCTGGTGGACGACACGCAATCACCCAAGCCCCGCAACGGCCAGGCCCGGTTCGTGTTCGCCGACGGTCCCGCACTGCTGCTCACCGAAGCGGGCAAGGAACGGCGCGCCGGCGTGTGGTGCGTGGCGACCAACGCGCTGGATGGGCCGCCCCTCGACCGGTTGGGCCCCGACGCCAACAACTACACGTCTGCATCGTTGGCCGCCGCCTTCGCCGCCGACAACATGCGTGTACACGGGTTCCTGCGCAACCAGCACCACATTGCGGGGCTCGGCCGCATGCTGGCCAACGAGGTGTGCCACCGAGCAAAGCTCTCGCCGTTCGCGATGACGGGAAAGCTGGTTCCCGAGGGTGCCGCGAAGGTACTGCAGGCCATCCACGAAGCCGTCGACGACGGCCTGGCATACGAACGCACCCGCACCGACATGAGCTCGTCGGCCGACCGACCCGGCCGCGTGCACAACCGGGTCGGCCAGCCATGCCCGGTGTGCGCCGACACGATCCGCTCGGTGAGCTACAGCGGCTACACCGTCGCCTACTGCCCCACCTGCCAGACCGCCGGCAAGATCCTCGCCGACAACACCACGTCGAAGTTCCTCAAGTAGCCGTCTCGCGGACGACGATCCGACAACCGCCCTTGTGCGGGTCGACGTGCAACTCGCACACGGTTTCCGGGTGCACGCTTGCCAGATGGGACCGAAGTTCTACGCTGGCGGTATGCCGATCCACATCCGTGCCGAAGCCGCCGACTACGCCCCCGCCGTGCTCATGCCTGGCGACCCACGCCGTGCCAAGTACATCGCCGAGACGTTCTTCGACCCGGGCGCCCGCCAGGTGAACGAGGAGCGCGGCGAGCTCGGCTTCACCGGCACATACAAGGGCAAGCCGATCAGCGTGCAGGCCGCCGGCATGGGCTGCGCCAGCGCAGCGATCTACTACACCGAGCTCATCCACATGGGCGCGACACGGCTGATCCGGGTCGGCACCGCCGGAGGCCTGGCCGATGGCCTGCGCATGGCCGACACCGTGGTCGCCATCAGCGCTACGGCCGACGACCCGATCGTGGGGCTGCTCACCAATGGCGAGCCGCACGCACCGACGGCCACCTACTCACTGGTGGAGAAGGCCGTGGCGCTCTCACGCGAGCGGGGGGCGACGGTGCACGTCGGCTCCATCGTGTCGGCAGCGCTGTTCTACGACCCACGCGAAGGCATTATGCAGCGGTGGAAGGACCGCGGCCACTTGGCCGTGGAGATGGAGGCGGCCGTGCTCTACACGCTCGGCGCGATCCACAAGATCGAGACCCTGTGCCTGGTGACGATCAGCGACATCATCAACACCGGTGGCGGCGAATCCGAGCGCATCAGCGATGCGGAACTCAAGACCGGCGTCGATCGCATGATGGAAGTCGCCTGCGACGTCGCCACCGGCTGACGACAACAAGGCAGGCGAGGGCGTACGGGCGGCCGCTCGGTCGTCGCGCGCGAGATTTGGTCGCGATTCGTCTCGGAGTTGGAGACGAATCGCGACCAGACGCCGCATCGCCCAGAGCGGCGGCCCGGCCGTCTCGCGCGAGATTTGGTCGCGATTCGTCTCGGAGTTGGTGACGAATCGCGACCAGACGCCG
>JANONE010000463.1:0-5021 GCA_031420675.1 Ilumatobacteraceae bacterium
GGCGCGATCGCGCAGGCGCTGGCCGACGACCACGAGGTGGTGCTGCTCGGGCCCGAGCCGATCGACATCGAGGCCACCATCGCCCGGCTCGGGGTCGACCTCACCGGCTGCGGCTACCAGCGGGTGGTCGACGACCTCACCGCCTCGGCGGCGAGCGCGGCGTTCGACCTGTTCATCAACACCACCTATCTCAGCTCGGCACTGAACCTCGCACCGGCCGGCCTTTACTACGTGCACTTCCCCGGGCCGCCCAGCACGCCGCGCCAGCGCGTCACCCAGGCGGTGGCCGGTCGTGGAGCGGCACTGCTGGAGCGGGCGAAGGACGGTCGGCTCAAGCGCATCCACGCCGGGTTCGAACGCCGTACGCGACGAGTCGAGTGGGTGCCCACGTACACCACGTTCCTCTCCAATTCGATGTTCACCGCCGGTTGGGTGACGCGCCTGCTGAAGGTGCCGTCGGAGGTGCTGTACCCGCCGGTGAGGCCGGAGGTGCTGCCCGGCGAGAAGGCACCGCTCATCGCCTCGGTCGGCCGTTTCTTCGACCCCAAGTTCGGGCACTGCAAGAAGCAACTCGACCTCCTGCATGCGTTCATCGAACTCGAGCGGCAGGGCGCCGACGGATGGCGGCTGGAACTGGTGGGTGGTGCCGACGCATCCAGTCGCGACTATGCGCTGGCAGTCCGGCGTGAGGCCGTCGGCCATGCCGTGGGGGTGCACTTCAATGCACCCAGGTCGCTGGTGCGCGAAACGTTGGCAGCGGCAGGCATCTACTGGCACGGCGGTGGGTTCGAGGAGGACCCCGAGACGCATCCCGAACGATTCGAGCACTTCGGCATCGCCGTCGTCGAGGCCATGGCTGCAGGTGCCGTACCCGTCGTGCTCGGTGCCGCCGGCCCGGCCGAGATCGTGCGCCATGGTGTCGACGGGTTCCACTGGCACACACCAGCGGAACTGGTGCGGTTCACCCGCGACCTGATCGCCGACCCGGCCACACGCGCCGCGATGTCGGCCAGCGCGCAGGCGCGCGCCCGCGACTACTCGACCGAAGTGTTCACCGCCGGCCTACGCGCCGCCGCCGCCCACGCCCTCCCGCCGCCTGCGACAGCCTGAACCGCCAGGTCGTAGCCGTCGCCGGGCCCCTCACACCCGTACGCGTCACACGCTGACCACGGTTCACCGTGGTCAAGGGCGCGACATGAACAAAGTGGCGTGAGGAACCGACCTGACCACCCCAACTGATATCATGAGATAGCAATCGAGGAGGACGCAATGACCGACATCTTGATCCGGGACGTTCCCGACGACGTGGTCGCGGCGATCGACGCGAAGGCACAACGGGCGGGATTGTCGCGAACCGAATACTTGCGGCGGACCTTGGCCCGCGAGCGTGGGTACGGCGGCAGGCCGGGTGGGGTGAGGGTGGAGGATCTGTCGCACTTCGCCGCAACGTTCTCGGATCTCGGCGATACCGACGTGATGGGTTCAGCCTGGACGTGAGCTCCTGGCTCATCGACAAGTCTGCGTTGGTTCGCCTTGCGTCGAGCCCCGACGCTGAGGAGTGGGCGTCGCGGATCGAACGTGGCCTCGTGCGAATCAGCACCGTGACTCGGCTCGAAGTCGGGTTCTCCGCCCGCTCGGCTGAAGACCTCAGGGCGAGCATCGATCGACCTCCGCTGGCGTCGATGCCGGTGGAGTACCTGACGCCCGCTGTCGAAGACCGTGCCGTCGCAGTGCAGCTCGGGTTGGCCGATCGCGGCCGGCATCGAGCGCCCTCCATTCCAGAGCTCCTCATCGCGGCGACAGCAGAGCTGTCACAGCTCATCGTGCTGCACGTTGACAAGGACTTCGACTTGATCGCCGAGCTGACCGGCCAGCCGGTCGAGCGGCTGACCCTCGGCTGACAGACCCTGCGGATCAGCTCGCCGAACTGCACTTCGGCGTGCTCGTCACCGCCGACGCGACCATCCGAGCGGAACGCCTGCGAAGGCTGTCGGACCTCCAGCGGAAGTTCGACGCTCTGCCGGTCGAAGATGACGTGGCGACCAGCTACGGCCAACTCGCAGCGGCTGTTGCCAACTCCGCCCGTCAACCGCGAACTCGCGTGATCGAGCACCTGATCGAGATCGTTGCAATATGAGCGCGACCGAGCGGAAGTCGGCGATGGAAGGTGCTCCGGCTTCCCAATCCCATCAAAAGGGTCACGGGCAATGTCGTCGATGTCAGCGGCCCAGCTACCGATCTTGCCAACCATGAACGATGTCGATCGCACTCATCGTCTGCCCCGTTGACGCGTCGGCTGAGATCAGTGATGCACTGGTCGGCGTCTCTTCCTCAGGCGGCGCGAATAGCCTCGCGAGCTCCGCTCTAACGATGCAGATACTTGACATCTGTGGCAACAAACGGTACCGTTGGTTGTATGGCACGGCGAACTCAGGCGCAGATCATCGAGATCTTTCACCTGTTGTTCCTGCGCGTCATGGCCCCGGGCAACGCTGAGTGGTTCACGCTCAAGGGCGGGGCGAACCTGCGCTACTTCTTCGCCAGCCCCCGCTACTCGAACGACATCGACCTCGACTTCGCCGGCCGTGAATCCTGGGCGGTCGCCAAGGCAGTCGAGTCGGCCCTCGGCGGCAAGGCCTTGTCTGTTCTCACCAGGGCGGCGAGTCTCTCGATCGAGGAGCAGACGACACCCAAGCAGACACCGACGACACTCCGATGGAAGATCGGGTTGCGCGCGCCCGAACACCAAGACCTCATCCGCACCAAGATCGAGTTCTCAGGACGGGGAAATGAGAGTGTCGACGCGGAGTTCGCAGTTGTCCCCGACGACGTCGTCCGCCCCTACGCGCTGCATGCACCGACGGTGCGCCACTACCGTGAGACTGCTGCGATCGACCAGAAGATCGCCGCACTGGCGCTGCGCAGCGAGACCAAGGCCCGAGACATCTTCGACTTGGACCTGCTGTTCCGGCAGCGGCGCGCCACTCAGTCCCATCTCACCGGGCTTGACTCAACCCACTCCTCTGCAGCCGCAGAACGAGCACTCGCGATCCCGTTCGCCAACTTCGTCAGCGAGGTCGCACCGTTCCTTGACGCCGGACTGGCCGCCCTCTACGACGCACCGCTCTGGGACGCTATGTGTCTCGCGCTGGCCGAGATCCTGGACGAGCTCGCTGCAGGAGCCACAGCGGACGGAGGTGCGACATGAGCTCGCTGGGTCGGTACTCACGGTTGCAGACGCTCGGTCGTCCTGTTCTGACCACAGGCGAGGCCGCTGTGGCATGGGGTACTTCGTTGACGACGGCCGCCCGGCAGTTGTCGCGGTTGGCGGCGTCCGGCCTGATCGCGAAGATCGTCCACGGCGTCTGGCAGATCAACCGGGAGACCCCCGACCCAGCGGTCGTGCTCCCAGTGCTCACAAACCCGTACCCCAGCTACATCTCAGGTTGGACCGCACTCTCACGGCACGGAATGATCGAGCAGATCCCTCGTGGCGTGTTCGCAGTGTCTCTTGATCGCGCCAAGCCCGTCGAGACGACGTTCGGGCGCTACGAGATCCACCACATTCACCCTGATCTGTTCGGTGGCTTCGAGGGAGCCACCGGCATCAAGGCTGGCGTCGCCACCGCAGAGAAGGCGTTGTTCGACACCGTGTATCTGTTCTCAACGCTGAACGGCACGGTCACCCTTCCCGAACTCGAACTGCCTGACACGTTCGATCGAGGGGTACTCCAGAGCTGGATCGACAGGGTTCCCTCGCAGCGGCTCAGAACGCTCGCGGCCAAGAACCTCGATCGCTTACTCGA
Organism: Ilumatobacteraceae bacterium; assembly: GCA_031420675.1. GTDB lineage: Bacteria > Actinomycetota > Acidimicrobiia > Acidimicrobiales > Ilumatobacteraceae > UBA668. The sequence continues at coordinate 3,807 of JANONE010000463.1, forward strand.
GACGGCAGGTTCGCAAGTCGCGCCTACCTGAACATGCCGGCCATTCGGCGGTCCGACAACCACCTGTTAGTAACCGGATCCGTCCTTGGGCCGGGACCCCCAACCCGTCGGGGGGTAGCAGCGTATGCGTGCCGCATCCGCTCAGGCGGCCGTACCCCAGTCCAAGCAGCCCTCATCCGTGCGGAACATCGTCTGGAACTGACGCATGTTCGCCGGGTAGTCACGACCGGCAACTGCGTCACCTATAGATTCACCTGAGCGTCATCACCGAGCGCCCGGCGCGGCAGAGGTCCTGTTCGCGAGGATGTCGCCGAGGCGGTCCCCGGTCAGCAACACGCCATCGGCGATCCAGTTGGACACGATCGGCTCTGCGTCGTCGGCCAGCTGTTGTGCCCGCTCCACGGTAAACACCATGCATCGACAGCGGTTGCCGGTCCAGCGCCTCACCTGCTCCTGCAGAGCGTCAACCTGAGCTTCCCATTCCGCAGCGTCCTCGTCGCTGCTGGCGAGCAGCAGCACGTCGATGTCGCTGTCGACGCCGGCCTCCCCGCGAGCGAACGAACCGAACACGGACGCATGAACCGAGGCCGGCACGAACTTGGCCGCCTCGTCCCCGAGACGCTCGAGCAACTGTCTGCGGAGACCGGCAGCGAGCAGCACGGCGGGAGCGAGCAAGTGATCCCGGTTGAAGCGGTACAAGAACCCTTGGTTCGCCGGTTCTGCGATCACCAACCCGTGCTCCACCAAGCGCTCCAAAACGGCGACATGACCCATGCGCGACCCGCTACTCGACAGTCGGCCGATCTGGCTGACACCGAATGACGACTGGGTCGCCGCGAGCACTTCGAGGACCGTCCAGTCGAGCGACGGCACGAGCGAGCGCAACGGGTGCTGTAGATCCATGGCCGCCATAGTGCCGGTATTTCGTCATCTTGTCAACTATTTCGGCACCTTGCATACTATTTCAGCAGCAGGGGGCGAAGTGCATCGAGCGGCTCCTCTAATCGAATCAGTAGCACTTGTGCTACCGTTGGTGCATGACGACCGTGGGACTGCGAGAACTCCGTCAGGACGCTTCTGAACTCGTGCGACGGGTCGAGAGTGGAGAGGAAATCCAGATCACGGTCGCGGGTCGGCTCGCAGCCCGCATGGTTCCCGCCGCTCCGCGACGATGGCAGCGCTGGGACGACATCGCAGACCTGTTCGCCGGCCGAC
>JANONE010000464.1:0-4846 GCA_031420675.1 Ilumatobacteraceae bacterium
GCGCCCGCCACCGCCTGCAGCGACGTGCCGTAGGCGGCGAGGAAGCCCTTGATCGCGTCGCTGACGAACTGTGACGGGTCGTTGTAGATGTGGGCCATCGGATATCCTCCGCGAGGCTTCAGCCAGTTGGCCTACCTGGTCACACGGTAGTGCTGACGCAACGAGGAGCGCGAATGCCCGGCCACGAAGGCACCGTCTCGCCGCTGGCGCGCATCGCGTCGCCCTCGCCCGGCCTGCCGTGGGTGGGGACGAGCTGGAAGATGACCAAGCGGTTGTCGGAGGCGATTGAGTACGCAGAGGCGTTGGCCGGTCGCGCCCCCTCCTTCGCATCGCTCACGAACTCGTTCGTGCTGCCACCATTCCCTTTCATCGATGCCGTCGCTCGCCGGCTCGTGCCGGCCGGGTTGGCCGTCGGCGCGCAGAACGTGCACTGGTCGGCGCAGGGCGCCTTCACCGGTGAGGTCTCGGCGCCGATGCTGGTCGACGTCGGCGCGACGATGGTGGCCATCGGCCACGCCGAGCGGCGAGCGATGTTCGGCGAGACCGACCACACCGTCGCGGCTAGGACAGCGGGGGCACTGGCGGGCGGGCTGCGGGCGTTGGTCTGCGTCGGCGAGCCCGCTGCCGAGCGGGCCACCGGCACCCATTGCGAGTTCGTCGTTCGCCAGTTGAAGATCGCCGTCAGCCAGCTGCCCGCTGAGCTGCTGCCCGGGTTGCTGGTCGCCTACGAGCCCGTGTGGGCGATCGGTGAGGGCAGCACCGCCGCTGCACCGGCGGAAGCCAACGAGATGCACGGCGAGCTTCGCGCTGCCCTGGCTGACCGGTACGGAGAGGCCGGGCGGCGGGTTCCCGTGCTGTACGGCGGCAGCGTCACCGTCGACGGCGCCCGCGACGTGATTGAGCAACCGGAGATCGACGGCCTGTTCGTCGGGCGGGCGGCGTGGACCGTCGACGGATTCGCCGCCATCGCTGTCATCGTGGCAGAATGCGGCTGAGGAGCAACGAGGCCTTGTCTAAGCCCATTCGGTGGTCGGTCAGGGCCGTCACGGAGGAGAGGTGATGAGCGATCTGCGCTGGCGTGTGGCCGTCGGGTCGGATGAGGCCGGTTTCGACTACAAGGCCCTGATCGTCGGCGATCTGGAGCGTGACGAGCGGGTCGTGGAGGTGATCGACGTGGGGGTTCATAATATCGGTGAGGTCGAGCCGTACCCCGACGTGGCCCACCGGGCGGCCGAGCTGGTGGCCGGCAACGTCGTCGACCGGGCAATCCTGGTGTGCGGCACCGGCATCGGCATGGCTATCGCCGCCAACCAGGTGCGTGGCGTGCGCGCGACACCGGCACACGACAGCTACAGCTGCGAGCGGTCGGTGCTGTCCAACGACTGCCAGGTGCTCACGCTGGGCCAGCGGGTGATCGGTGCCGAGCTTGCCCGCCGGCTGGTGCGCGAGTGGCTCGGCTACCGCTTCGACCCGGCGTCGCCGTCATACGCGAAGGTGCAGTTGATCGAGGCGTTCGAGAACGTGCGCTGACGGTGCCGTGATGAACGACCAGGTTCGCATCGCCCTCCTCGGCTCGAAGTTCATGGGCCGCGCCCATTCCAACGCCTGGTCGCAGGTGGGCAGGTTCTTTGATCTGGAGCTGCATCCCGTGCTGCACACGGTTGCTGCTCGCGACGCCGAGGCGTTGGCCGTGTTCGCCGCCCGCTGGGGCTGGCAGCACTCCACGACCGACTGGCGGGCGGCGGTCGAGTCCGACGAGATCGACCTCGTCGACATCGCGACGCCGAACAGCTCCCATGCCGAGCAAGCCATCGCCGCGCTGGCCGCTGGCAAGCACGTGGTGTGCGAAAAGCCGCTGGCCGCCACCCTCGGCCAAGCGGAGGCGATGGCCGCCGCCGCTCGCACCTCCGCGGGAAAGACGTTCGTCTGGTTCAACTACCGCCGAGTGCCGGCCGTCGCCCTCGCCCACCAGCTGGTTGCCAACGGCATGCTCGGACAGGTGTTCCACGCCCGGGCGGTGTACTTGCAGAGCTGGGGTGGCCCGGCGACGCCACGGGTGTGGAGGTTCGACGCCGAGCTGGCCGGGTCGGGAGCGCACGGCGATCTCAACTCGCACATCGTCGACGCGGTCCGGTTCATCACCGGCGAGGAGATCGTCCGCGTCGAAGGCGCGATCGAGCAGCAGTTCGTGCACGAGCGGGCGCTCCCCGACGCCACCTCGGCCGCCGAGATCGCCGGCGCTGCCGGTGGTGGTAGCCTCAGCGCGCCCAGCACGGTCGACGACGCGGTGCTGTTCCTGGCCAGGCTCAGCGGTGGTGGTGTCGCCAGCTTCGAGGCCTCGCGGGTGGCCACCGGCTACCACAACGCCAACCGCATCGAGATCCACGGCGAGCGCGCCGCGCTGCGCTTCGACCTTGAACGACTCAACGAGCTCGGTGTCTATCTGCTCGATGGCGACGGGGCCACGCAAGGCTGGCGCACCATCGACGTCACCCGCGGCTCCGATCACCACCCCTACCTGCAGGCGTGGTGGCCCGCCAGCCACGGGTTGGGCTACGAGCACTCGTTCGTCAACCAGGCGGCCGACATGCTCGCCGTGCTGGCCGGAGCGTCTCCGGTGGTGCCGCTCCCCGACTTCGAGGATGCCCTGCGGACCCAACAGGTGCTGCACGCCGCGATCCTCTCCGCTCGCAACCATGCGCCGGTGGCGGTTCCGTCGCACGCTCAGGAGGCCTGCTGATGGCTGGGATCACACCGTTCGCCCCCGTGTTCATGCCCGTGGGCGTGCTCACCGCCGCCTTGCAGGAGCTCACCGCCCGCGACCTGCGTGACGCCGACCCCGACCTGGCGGTCGAGGACTGGCTGACGTTCGCCGCCGATGTCGGCGCCGATTGCATCCAGCTCTCCGCCGCGCTGCATCCGTCGGTGGCCGACGTGCCCTCCGAAGCGATGCTCGATCCGGTGGCCAACACCCTCGACCTGCGCGAGCCGTTCTCGGCCGAGAGGGCGCAGCGGGTGCTCGGCGCGTGCGCGGCCACCGGTGTCGTAGTCGCCGACGTCGCCTACTTCGACAACATGCTGCACGAGAGCCCGGCCGTTCGCCGCAAGAAGAGCGAGTTCATGGTGCGGTCGATGGATGCAGCCGCGCTGCTGGGCGCGCCGGCCGTGTGCGGGTTCGTCGGCAGGGACCAGACCCGCTCGATGGACCAGAACCTGCTCGAGTTCGAGCAAAGCTTCGTGCCCTTGCTGAAGGAGGCGAAGGCACGCGGGCTGCAGTACCGCGTCGAGCAGTGTCCGATGCCCGGGTGGACTGCCGGCGACAACTTCCACAACAACATCGCCTACACGGCATCGATGTGGATCCGGCTGCACCAGATCTGCGAGCGCCATGGCGTCGGCGATCAGTTCCGCATCCACTACGACCCGTCGCATGCGATCCTGATGGGCCAGGATTCGCGATCGATCTTCCAATACCTACGCGACAGCGGCTACGCGTTCCTGATCGCCGGCATGCACGTCAAGGGCCAGGTCGTCGACGGGCGAGGCGTTGCGGCCTGGGGCTCCGGCGGGCAGACGGTGCAGCGCGGCGACTGGGTGGACGGCCACATCTCCGACAACCCGGCCGACCTCGCCAGCTCGTGGTTGAAGCAGACCGTGCTGTGCGAGCACGAGCTGCCCGGCACCGCCCGCCACGACCCGCTGGCCTACCTGCAGAACCGCTCGGTCGACTGGCTCGATCACCAGCTCGCTGCCCGCGAGCTTCTCGATCTCGACTTCGCCAACGCCCCGCTGATCGTGGAGCACGAGTACCCGCCTGCCCGTCTGCAGGACCGCGATCGCCTGCAACCGATCCTGGCCGGCTCGTTAGCCTTCACCCGCGCCATCGACCAGGCCGCGGCCAGCATGTACGCGTTGCAGCACCAGGTGCTGGCGGCGCAGGGCATCCCGATCCAAGGCGTCGGCCGCGAGGCCTACCGCAGCTGACCGGTGTCGCCTCCTGGCCGCTCAAGGCCGGGTCAGAGGTGCCCACCGGTTCACCTCTTTCAGAGTCGACAAGCATCCCGTGACAGCGTTGCAACCCTCGACCGTACCTGCGCTCCCACATCCAGCCGTGCTGGTGCCTGCCGAGTGCGAGGCGTTGTGCCGCGGCAGCACGGCACGCCGCAAGAACGTCGAACGGGGACCGTCGCCCGCAAGCGACCCGAGGAAGGCCACAGAGAGGTCACCTGGGCGACATGGTTTCGCTTCCGCCGGCGGGTGGGGTCGCCACCGTTTCGGCGATCAGCGACGTCGGTAGCAGCACCGTCAGTCCCGCAGTCAGCGGCTGCGCCACACCGACCAAGCACGGCACATCGGGGCCATCGCTGAACACGCCTGCACCGGCCTCGGACGGATCCAGGCGAACGTCGAGCGCCACCGCGGCGGCAAGACCGGCGAAACCACCCGTCGCGGGCGAGGCGAGCACAGCCGGACGAGCAAGCAACCACGGCGTGCCGTCGGCTGCGTTCTGCGGGCAGTGCACCCACAGCCGGTCGCCGGTGGCCACCGCCGGTGAGCCGGATGTGCCGCTCGCGCACGCTGCGCTCAAGGGGGCGAAGGCATGCCCGGCGGCAGCAAGGCGATCCCCCACCTCGCCGAGCGCGATCGCGGCAACCCGTGCGCCGTCAGGGTGGACGACGACGATGGGGTTCGTCAGCGTGGTCGGCCCGCCGGCGTCGCCGTCGTCGAGACAGCACCGCGGCATCGCCATTGTCACCTTCCACAGCGTCACCTTCGCCGCCTCCGGAGGAGGGCCGCCGTTCTCGACACTGCGCGACTTCAGCCTGTCAGCGGCGGGCGCCAGCAC
>JANONE010000465.1:0-2519 GCA_031420675.1 Ilumatobacteraceae bacterium
CGACGACGTAGTTGGTGCCACAATCGCGGCACACCCGGCGCGACATCAGCCGATGCAGCACCATCTCGCGGGGCACATCGAGATCGAGCACCACGTCGATAGGACGGACGGCGGTGATCTCGTCGAGCGCCTTGGCCTGGCCCACCGTACGCGGGAAACCATCGAGGATGTACCCGCGACCCACTGCGTCGGGTTGGCTGAGCCGCTCGCGCACGAGACCGACCATGATCTCGTCGCCCACCAGGCCGCCTTCATCCATCACCAGCTTGGCCATGTCGCCCAGCTCGGTGCCTTCACGCACCGCTGCCCGCAACATGTCGCCGGTACTTATGTGCGACACGACGAAGTGGCGCGACAGCCGCACGCATTGTGTGCCCTTCCCAGCGCCTTGGCGCCCGAGCAAGATCAGCCGGGCGCCCGGGATCACTTCAGGAAGCCCTCGTAGTTGCGCAGCATCAGCTGGCTGTCGATCTGGCGCATCAGTTCGATGGCAACGCCGACGGCGATGAGCACGGTGGTTCCGGCGAATGGGAAGTTCTGCACATCGAATGACCACAACAACAGGTAGGGCGTGATCGCGATGACGGCCACGAAGACCGCGCCCGGCAACGTGATGCGGTTGACCGCCTTGCCCAGGTAGCGCTCGGTCTGGGGACCTGGGCGCACGCCGGGGATGAAGCCACCCTGGCGACGGATCTGGTCGGCCTGGCGAATGGGGTCGAAGGCGATCGAGTTGTAGAAGTAGGCGAAGGCGATGATCATCAGCGAGAACAGGGAGATGTAGACCAGGTTCTGGCTGTTCACCAGGTTCGAGTCGACCCACTGTTGCACCGAGTAGCGCCACGAACCCTTGTCGGAGCTGCCCAGCAGGTTGGCCATCAGTACCGGCAACAACAGCACCGAGCTGGCGAAGATGATGGGGACCACACCGCTCTGGTTCACCTTCAACGGGATGTAGGTGCTCTGGCCACCGTACATCCGCCGGCCTACCACGCGCTTGGCGAATTGCACAGGAATGCGCCGTTGGGCGAGCTCGACCCGGACGACGGCGATCACGATGCCGATGCACAGGGCGAGCAGCAGCATGAATACGAACCAATTCTTCTCCGCCCACACCGCGAAGAAGCCACCAGGAAGGCTGCTGACCACCGACGCGAAGATGACCATGCTCATCCCGTTGCCGATGCCGCGCTGGCTGATCAGCTCGCCGAGCCACATCAGCGCCGCAGTGCCACCGACCAAGGTGACGATGACGAGATAGCCGCGCGGCCACATGCCGTCGGGCAGCAGCTTCAGGTTCTGCGGAAAGCTCTGCGCGGCACCGAAGAACGCGTTGCCGTTGCCATTGCCGAAGATGAACGTCAGCGCCGTGGCCTGCAGCGTGGAGATGCCGATGGCGAAGTAGCGCGTGTACTGCGTGATCTTGCGCTGACCGACCGCACCTTCCTGCTGCAACTTCTCCAGCTTGGGAATGACCACACCAAGGACCTGCATGATGATGCTGGCGGTGATGTAGGGCATGATGCCCAGCGCGAAGATGCTGAAGCTGGCGAAGGCGCCACCGCTGAAGAGGTTGAAGAAGCCGAGCGCACCCTGCGTGTTGGCCGCCGCCTTGAACTGGCGCACCGCGTCGGCATCGATGCCAGGCACTCGGATGCCAACGCCGACGCGGTAGAGCGCCACCATTGCCATCACGAACAGAATCTTGTTCCGCAGATCGGGCACCTTGAAGACGTTCTTCAAGTTGGAGAACACGGGCAGGCTCCCAGGAGGTTTCGAATCGACGCCGAAACGGCGACGAGGATCAGCGGTTGGTGAACTGGTTGCCCTTGACCGGCGGGCGACCCTGCTTGAACGGTGACGGCAGCAGCGTGACGCTACCGCCGGCGGCCGTGATGGCTGCGTCGGCGGCCTTCGACACGGCGTGCGCACTGAGCTGCACGGCAATGGTGATCTCGCCACGGGCGAGCACCTTCACCTGCGTGCCCTTGCGGACGAGACCGGCAGCCACGAGCACCTCCGGGTTGACCGTGCCTTCGGCGAGATCGTTGAGCTGATCGAGGTTGACCGGGCTGTATTCGACCCGGAACGGGTTGTTGAAACCCTTCAACTTCGGCACTCGCTGCTTGAGCGGCATCTGGCCGCCTTCGAAGCCGCGGGCAACCTTGCCACGACCGCGCGACTTCTGGCCCTTGGTACCGGCACCGGCCGTCTTGCCGCCCTTGCCGCCGATGCCACGACCGACGCGTTTCTTGGACTTGGTCGAACCGGGTGCGGGAGAGAGTTCGTCGACGCGCATGTCAGTTCACGCTTCCTTTGTCTGCTGCGGCGTTGGCAGCGTTTTCCGTGACCTCGATGAGGTGCGGGACGCGGGCGAGCATTCCACGGATCTCCGGGCGATCGGGCAACACGTTGGTGTCGCCGATCTTGCGCAGACCGAGCGCACGCAGGGTGCCGCGGTTCTTCGGCTTGTTCCCGATCGCCGAACGCACCTGGCGCACGGTGAAGGTGGGGCCGTC
>JANONE010000466.1:0-3853 GCA_031420675.1 Ilumatobacteraceae bacterium
GATCTGTTTGAGATCGTGCTCATTCAAACAAAAGGTGGTACGGCCCCGCGGCCGACAGCGGACGATGTCGGCCGATTGAAACGTGTGGCCAAGCACCACAAGGCCAGAGCCATCGTTCTCGCAGAGTGGCAGCGCGGAGAACGGCTCGAACAGGTCGGGGAAGGCGGAGCGCCAAACCTGCAGCACGGGGTCGATGTCGTCGCTGGCATAAAGGGTCACGGAGCCGTCGTATGCATCGACCACCGCTTTGACGCTGTTACGCACATAGTTGAGCGGAAAATTGAGACCGGCGCCGGCCTCGAGCTGGGAGATGTCGACACCCTGCCCATAGGGGTAGCGATTGCTCGTCGTGTACCCATCGATCACCCACACGACTCGGCCGTCGAGCGCCACGGGATACGGGTCGCCATCGAAGGAGAGGAACGGGGCCAGGGCCTGCACACGCTCGCGCGGGTTGCGAATCATCAGCATCTGCGAGTTGTTGTCGATGGCGCTGGAGCCGACCAAGTTGTAGTCCCACTCGTTGAGGGCGAAGGCCACTCGGCGCATCGTGGACGACAGCTGCACGCCCTTCTTTCCTTCATACGGTGCGGCTTTGGCGCCAGGGCACGCCGTCTCGGAGACCGACGAGTTGACGACGGCGTAGCCACCCAGCGCCGGGCTGAAGTAGAGCTCGGGACGATCGAGCGACACGATGTCGTCGCGATACGCGGGGTTTCCGTTGGCTTGGATCTGGGCTGCCGGTGCCATCACCAGACCGCATCCGTGAGTGTTGATGAGGTGGGTGCCCTGCCACGACTTGTTACCCACTTGGTCGAGATCGAGCTCGCGGGCGCCGACGATCACCTGCCGCATCACATCGTCGACAACGTAGCGATCGGGGTCGAGGTCGTTGATCGTCTGGTTGGCGTTGCCCTTGTCGGTCTGGAAGCGAGTGACCATCTGGCCCTCCGGCTTGATCAACCGCACATCCTGCAGCGCCTCCACGTTGTCGGCGATGGTCGCCCGCGCGAGGGTGCCGAACTCGACCGTGTCGCGTTCCACGTTGTCGATGCCCAGTGCGTGGCTGGTGGCCTCGATGTTGTATCCGATGTACTTGGCTTCCTTGTCCTTCTGGTTGGGGTTGACCACCAATGACTGCACGGCGCTGGGATAGATGACCCCGCCCACCAGTGCGATGACAGCCCACAATCCGGAGGCGACCGCGGCCGGCCGCCAACGATCGGTCTTCAATATGCTGAAGAACAGGCCGGCCGTGAGCAGCGCGATCAGCGCCAGCAACAACACTGCCGGTAGCTGTGCGTTGTCGACTGCATACGTGACGCCACGCACCGCGCCGCGGTTGGCGGTCGTGAGCTCGTAGCGGGTGACCCAGTAGTCACCTGCCTTCAGGATGGCCAACAGCCCCAGCAGCACGGCGATGTGCGCCTTGGTGGCGCGACGCACCTTCGGCCGCGGCGGCTGGATGAGGATGCCGCCCGACAGCACGTGCGTGGCCAATACCAACACGGTGAGGAACGCGACCGCGAGGAACAGCCAATCGAGCACGAACGTGACGAACGGCAGCTTGAACATGTAGAAGCCGACATCGTTCCCGAAGTACTGGTCGACGATGCCGAACGACTTGCTGTTGCGGAACATCAGCCAGTCCTGCCACCGGCCGATGGCAGGCGCCGCGAACAGCAGACCGAAGATGACGGCCACCGTGAAACGGAAGAGCCGCATGCGGTGCCCGAAGAACTCGTGGAAGCGCTCGACCAACGGATGCGTGTTGGCCGAGAACGATGTCGGTGCCAGCCGATCGGCGATGATCAGGTTGAGCAATGCGAGCACGATGAACGTGCCGGCGAAGAGGGCGAACATCGTGAGCTTCGCCCCCAGCACCCCCCAGAACACGTCGGTGCGGCCTACCGACTGGTGCCACAGGTAGTCGACGTAGAACCCGGAGATGAAGCGGGCCGACACCAGCAGTCCAACGACTGCGACGGCAGCGATTATGAGCAACGCCCGGCCGCGATCGCCAAGACCACTCGGCTTGCGAATCCGGCGGGGGAGATCGGCAGAGTTCCGCACGTGGCGAAGGCTACCTGGGCGCGTGCTGCAGCATGCAGCGGCAACCGTCGTGTGCCGGCGCGCATGTGTTGTCGGTGGGGAACGGCTGCCCGGCCCCGATCACGCCGGCGAGTGCGTTGTCCTCTGCGTCCGGGCACGCCGGGCCGTTGGGGTCGACCGCCCAGCACACCGGGGTGCCCGGCCTCAGCGCGGCCAGTGCGCCATGGCCGAAGGCCATGCGAGCCACGTCGTCGAGGTGTTCGTCGATGCGCTGGGTCTTCCATTCGCGATACAGCGCCCGCACGGTGTCGGCCAACTCGCCGTTGTCACCGTCCGCGTCGATGACCGCCCGCTCCAACCGCAATCGCAGCGGCAGGATAATCGTGGCCAACAACGCGTCGACCGCCGGCTGCAGCGCCTTGTTGCGATTGATCGCCTTGAGGTGGGCGCCCTTGCTGCCATCGTCGACGCTGGCAGCACCGGCGAGGGCCCCGTTGCGTAGCTCGCCGTCGACCGCCGCTGCATAGCGCTGCACGTGCTCGGCCTCCGCCGGCAGCAACGCGGTCAGGGCTCGCACAGGATCGTTGCGCCGCAGGATGTGTAGGACATCGTTCTGCTCGTCGGCCAGCACACGCTTCAGCTTGCGGGCCGACGCCACGATCAGCGGTGTCAGCTCGGCGTCGCGGCGCCCGAACGGAGAGTCGTCGGGCTCGGCCGCCACCGTCGGAGCCGTTGGTGACACGTGGAACACCGAGAGCTCCTCGCCCACGACTGTCAGATCGGTCACCACTTCGAGATCGCCGACGGGTTCGGGTTCGGCTTCGGCTTCGGCTTCGGCCGGCTGGGCGGCTTCGGCTTCGGCTTCGGCTTCGGCAACGGGCTCGTCGACTAGCGGACGCTGCACCACGGTGTCGGCACGGGCGGCGCGCAGCCGGGCGAACAGGTCGCCGACCGACGCCTTCCCCTCGCCATCGGAACTGTCCTCGTCGGAACTGTCCTCGTCGGAACTGTCCGCCTCGGCGTCAGCAGTGTCGGCGTCGATCTCGCCGCCGAACAACGCAACGACCGACGCGATCTCGCCCTCGTCGCTCTCGGGCTCCGCCGCGACTTCCTCGTCGGCGGCCGGTGGGCGCAGCTCGTGGGCCGGCACCATCAGCGGCACCGGGCCGGTGGTGGGCGACAGATTGACGTACTCGCTGGGCTCGCCCAGCGGCGTCATCTCCGCCATCACATCGACAGCGGCCAGCCGGGCCCGTTCGAACGCCTGCAGCAGGCGGTCGCGCCCATGCACCAGTTGCTCGATCTGCTGCCGTGCCAGCTCGCGGCGCCGGGCCAGCTCGCCCAGCACGCGCTCGCGGTAGGCGCGAGCCTCGTTGACCATCTCGCGGCCCTGCTGCTTGGCCATCTGCAGTTCGGACTCGGCGTCGGAGGAGGCATCCTGGCGGCGGCGGGCGGACTCGATCTCGGCCTCCTCGCGCAGTCGCTGCGCTTCGTCGGTGGCCTCGCGCAACACCCGCGAGGCGCCCTCCTCCGCCCGCACCTTGATCTGCGACGCGGCCTCGCGGGCTGTCGAAAGGATGCGCGCGGCCTCCTCGCCGAGCATGCGTGTGACGACCTCTTCGTCGAGCACGACCGCCGCGTTGGGCGAGTTGCGCTGGGCCATGCGCAACTCACGTTCGAGGAACTTCTCTCGCTCCTGCAGGCGCGCCAGCTCGGCGGCCACCATGCGCAGGAACTCGCGCACCTCTGCTTGTTCATAGCCGCGACGGCCGGTGGAGAAGTTGGCCGTCGACACCGCCGC
>JANONE010000467.1:0-8462 GCA_031420675.1 Ilumatobacteraceae bacterium
CCGGGTCGTCGACGTGGTAATAGCTGCCCGTGATCCACGAACCGCGCACCTCGATCTCGCCCAGCGCCTCGCCGTCCCACGGTTGTATGTCGCCGTTGTCGTCGGTGATGCGCAGTTCCACCCCTGGCATCACGCGGCCCGTCTTCACTCGCCAGTCGGTCTCGCTGAGGTCGCCCATGTCCCTCGGTGGGTGGCCGATGGCGCACACCGGGCTGGTTTCCGTCATGCCCCAGCCCTGCACGATCGGCACATGGAACGTGTCGCGGTAGCCGTCGATCAGGCCACGCGGCACGGCCGAGCCACCGCACATCACCAACCGGAAACTGCTCATGTCGGTGTCGGGTGCGTTGTGCAGCAGGTCGTTGAGCACTGTCGGCACCGCCCCGGTGAGCGTCGGCCGCGTGTCGTGGATGATGCGCGCGATCGGAGCGGCCTGCAAGAACTGCTGCGGGAAAACGAGGTCGGCGCCGACCATCCAAGCCGCGTACGGGGTGCCCCAGGCGTTGGCGTGGAACATCGGCACGATCACCAGCATGCGGTCGCGTTCGCTGAGCGCGATGTTGGCGGTGCTGGTGACCATCAGCGAGTGCATGTACGTGCTGCGGTGGCTGTACATCACGCCCTTCGGGTTGCCGGTGGTGCCACTCGTGTAACACATCGCTGCGCCCGTGTTCTCGGTGAGTTCCGGGTACGCGTAGCCGCCCGGCTCGCCGGCCAGCAGTTCGTCGTAGTCGAGCAGCCCGCCCTCGGCCGAGTGGTCGCCGAGGCTGCTGGCGTCACCGGGCCCCTTGACGATGATGTGCTGCACCGTGGTGAGCTGGTCGCGAACTCTGGCGAGCAGGGGTGCGACCGACGCATCGACGATGATCACGCGATCTTCCGCGTGGTTGATGACGTAGGCCAACTGATCGGGAAACAGGCGGATGTTCAGGGTGTGCAGCACCGCTCCCATGCACGGGATGGCCAGGTAAGCCTCCATGTGGGTCTGGTTGTTCCACAGGAAGGTGCCCACGCGATCGCCCGGCTGCACGCCCAACCGGGCCAGCGCCGAGGCCAAGCGATCGGCCCGGTCGGCGACTTCCGCAAAGGTGCTCTCGACGTAGCCCCCGCCCTCGTCAGCTCCGGTGAACGTGATGATCTTCCGGGCGGCATGCACCTGGCGGCCGAACTGGAAGATGGGGAGCAAGGTGAGCTGGTAGTCGTCCATCATCGTGCTGGACATGGTGCTGATCGGCATGAGATGTTCCCCCTCGTTCGCGCCGGGACCCGGCGGTCGTGAAGAATAGGCGACCGTGACCGCCACAGCCGCCCCGCAGCAGGCCCTGCCCCGCCAGACGATCGTGACCCTCGACCTCGAGGGCGTGCTCGTGCCCGAGATCTGGATCGCCGTCGCCGAGCGCACCGGCATCGAGGCCCTGCGCCGCACCACCCGCGACGAGCCCGACTACGACGTGCTGATGAAGGGTCGACTGGCGCTGTTGGACGAGCACGGCCTGAAGATGAGCACGATCACCGACGTGATCGCCGGCCTGGCTCCGATGGAGGGTGCGCGTGAGTTCCTCGATGCGCTGCGCGACCGCACCCAGGTGATCATCCTCAGCGACACGTTCGAGCAGTTTGCAACTCCGCTCATGCGCCATCTGGGCATGCCCGCGATCCTCTGCCACCAGTTGATCGTCACTGACGACTGCATCGTCGACTACCGACTGCGCATGGCCGACCAGAAGCGCCACGCGGTGGACGCGCTCCGTGGTCTCAACTACCGGGTGGTCGCCGCCGGCGACTCGTACAACGATGCGGCCATGCTCGCTGCCGCCGACGCCGGGTTCTGGTTCCACGCCCCCGACACGATCACGGCCCAGTTCCCCCAGTTCCCACCGAACCACACCTTCGACGAACTGTTCGCGTCCATCCTCGCCGCTCTGTGATGCTAGTGCGCGGCAGCTCGACAGGATCTTCATACCCTATGGGGTATAGTGTTCGATAGCCTTCAACACAGGAGCGTGGGATCATGTTCTTTCGCCAGTACTACCTCGGGTGCCTCTCGCACGCCAGCTACCTCATCGGCGACACGACCACCGGCAACGCCGTGGACGTCGACCCGCAGCGCGATGTTGCGGAGTACCTCGCCGACGCCGAGACCCATGGCCTCACCATCGTGAAGGTGCTGGAGACCCATTTCCACGCCGACTTCCTCTCCGGCCACCTCGAGCTCGCCGACCACACGGGCGCCACGATCGGCTTCGGGCGGGCTGCCGAAGGCCGCGCCGAGTTCCCGATCGAGACGTTCGCGAACGGCGACGTGATCGGCCTGGGGGAGGTGGAGCTGGAGGTGCGTGAGACCCCGGGCCACACTTCTGAGTCGATCAGCATCGTCATCTACCCGCAAGGCACCAAGAGCGAACCGTACGGTGTGCTCACGGGCGACACCCTCTTCATCGGCGACGTCGGCCGACCCGACCTGCTCGCGTCGGTGGGTGTGACGGCTGAGGAGCTGGGCCGCCAGCTGTACCACTCGTTGCACGAGCGGCTGCTCACGCTGCCAGACGCCACCAAGGTCTTCCCGGCTCACGGAGCAGGTTCGGCGTGTGGCAAGAACCTGTCGACAGAGACCGTCTCCACCATCGGCGAACAGCGTCGCACCAACTACGCGCTCGCCCCGATGAGCGAAGACGAATTCGTGGAGGCGGTCACCCAGGGCCAGTCGGTGGCCCCTCTGTACTTCTCGTTCGCTGCCAATCGCAACCGCGAACTGCGCGACTTGCTCCCGGACGACGCCAGCGTCACCCCGCTCACGCTCGAGCAGGTGCTCGCCCATCAGCGTGATGGAGCGGTGGTGGTCGACGCTCGCGACGACATGGCATTTGCCGCCGGGTACCTGCGTGGCTCGGTGAACGTCGGCCTCGGCGGCCGCTTCGCCGAGTACGCCGGCGAGGTGATGCAACCCGACACTCCGATCGTGCTCGTCACACCGCCCGGACACGAGGCAGAAGCCAAGGTGCGCCTCGCGCGGATCGGCTTCGATCGTGTGCTCGGTGCGCTCGCGCTGCCGTACGAAGCCTTCGTCGCACATCCGCAGCACGTCGAGCGATTGTCGCGGTTGTCGGCCGAGACCCTCGCTGCCCGAATGGCAACAGTGGACGATCTCGTGCTCGTCGATGTCCGCAACCCGGGTGAGGTGGAACTCGGCAGCATCGCCGGTGCCCGCCACATCAGCCTCCCCGCCTTGCTGAACAGCGTCGATCAACTCGATCACACGGCACCGACGGTCGTGTTCTGTGCCGGCGGCTACCGATCAGCCATCGCATCCAGCCTGCTGCGTTCGCACGGCTTCGCGGACGTGTCCGACCTCGTCGGCGGCTACGCCGCCTGGCAGGCACGGGCACACACCGAGAGCGGTCAGTGATGCGGGGCCCCGATCTGCTGGTGATCTGAGCACGCCATGCGTGGCCTCCTCGCATCCCCGCTGGGCCTGCTCATCGGCATCTCGCTCGGCGCGCTGGGTGGCGGCGGTTCGATCCTCGCTATACCGGCGCTGGTGTACGCCGCCGGGCAGAGCCCGAAGCAGGCAACCACCACGTCGCTCGTGCTGGTCGCCGTCACCGCGCTGATCGGCATCGTGCCCCACTGGCGCGCCGGGCGCGTGCGCTTGGTGGCAGGCACGATCTTCGGCCTCGCCGGAATCGGTGGGTCGCTCCTCGGCTCGCACTGGAACAAGGCCGCCGACCCCGATGTGCTGCTGCTCGCCTTCTCCGGCCTGATGCTGGTCGCCGCCTACGCGATGTGGCGACGGGTCAGCATCACGAGAGCTGTTGCCATGCCGCGGTCGGTGGGCGCGGCAGCCGCACCGCCGGACGTGGCGACCCGCCACGTGGACCCGATGACCATCCTCAAGGTCGTCGCGGCCGGCACGGTGGTCGGCCTGCTCACCGGCTTCTTCGGCGTCGGCGGCGGGTTCGTGATCGTGCCCGCGTTGGTGCTCGCGCTCGGGTTCACCATGGCCGAAGCTGTGGGCACCTCGCTGCTCGTGATCACCATCAACTCGGTCGTGGCGCTCACCACGCGCCTGCAGGCCGGCTCGATCGAGTGGGCCACGGTCATTCCCTTCACGATCGCGAGTCTGATCGGTGTCGTCATCGGTAGCAGGCTGGCGAGCACCCACGACTCCAGCTCCCTGCAACGCTGGTTCGTAGGGTTGCTGGTGGTGGTCGCCGTCTACACCGCAGCCCGCTCCGGCCTCGCCCTGACCTGAGAACCGCTCCAACACCTGGCGACTGTGCGTGGCGTGTCAAGGTTTGGGATGCGACACGCCACCAACATCGCCGACCCGAGGAGCCGCTGGATGGTGGCCAGGCAGGTTGGCCAGTTCACGCTTGCAGGCATCGTCGCGGTCGCGATCGTGGGGCTGGCCACCGCAATCGCGAGTCGTCGCGTGGGAGAGCGCGAGGCAATCGTCGATGTGCGCGCCACGACGTTGGCGAAGGCCCAGAGCCTGGTCGAGCCGGTGGTGACCAGCGGGCTGGTTGCAGGCGATCCGGTGGCGGTGAGCGCAGTCGCCTTGGTCGTGGAGCGGGACGTGCTCGACGATTCGCTCGTGCGTGTGAAGATCTGGCGGCGCGACGGCCTGATCGTCTACTCCGACGAGGCGCGACTGATCGGTTCGCGCTACACCCTCGGCGCAGAAGAGCGAGCTGCGCTCGATTCCGGACTCATCAAGGCCGAGGTGAGCGATCTCTCCAAACCGGAGAACCGCTTCGAGCGCTCGAGCGGGAAGATGCTGGAGGTGTACCTGCCGATTCAGACGCCCGACGGCGAGCGACTGCTGTTCGAGGCCTACTTCCGGTACGCGGCAGTGTCAGCCTCGGGCAGTCGGGTCTGGAGGAGCTTTGCACCGATCACACTTGGTGGCCTCCTGGCGCTGGAGCTGGTCCAGATCCCTCTTGCGTGGTCGCTCGCGCGTCGGCTCCGCCAACGTCAGCATGAGCGCGAGGGACTCCTGCAGCAAGCGCTCAACGCCTCGGACCTGGAACGGCGCCGGATTGCGAGCGACCTGCACGATGGTGTCGTTCAAGATCTCGTCGGGGTCGCGTTCGCCCTGGGCGGAGCGGCGCGACACGACGACATCACCGACAGCTCGGCACATCTGCTCGAACAATCCGCGGCCGACGTTCGCGTGAGCATCAAGGCCCTGCGTTCGCTGCTCGTCGAGATCTACCCGCCGAACCTGTTCGACGAAGGACTCGTGCCCGCACTCACCGATCTCCTCGCGAGAACCAACGGGAAGGGAATCGTGGCAGAGCTCGACGTCGGCGACCTGAGCGGTTCGTTCCCGCCCTCCGTCGCAGGGCTGTTGTACCGTGCCGCACAGGAGGCGCTGCGCAACGTATTGTCTCATGCCCACGCGACCAGGGTGTCGGTGCGTGTGTCAGACAGCGATCGAGTCGCCACGCTCGAGGTCATCGACGATGGCGTAGGGTTCGATGCCGATGATCACGAACGCCGGACGAAGGAAGGTCACTTCGGCCTCCAGACACTCACCGACCTCGTCGGCGGTGCCGGTGGGCGATTCGTGGTGCGCTCGTCACCCGGCACCGGCACGACTGTGCACGTGGAGGTACCACTGACATGATCCGGGTGCTCATCGTCGACGATCATGCCGTGGTGCGCAGGGGGCTCGAGCAGGTGCTGGCGACGGCAGACGGGATCGAGCTGGTCGGCAGTGCGAGCGACGGCGAAGAAGCCGTCATGTTCGCTGCGACGTTGCAGCCCGACATCGTGCTGATGGATCTGTCCATGCCTGTCCTCGACGGCATCGAGGCGACCCGCAAGGTGCTCGCGGCCGCAGCGGCCGAGGATCGGAAACTTCGCGTCGTAGTGCTCACCTCGTTCACCGAGCAGCGGCGAGTGCTGAACGCGCTGCAGGCCGGTGCGAGCGGCTACATCCTCAAGGACTCCACACCCGACGAAGTCATCAAGGCGATCCATGCCGCGCATGGCGGCGGTGCCCCACTCGACCCGACGGCAGCACGAGTGCTGCTGGATACACAACGCGCCCAGCAACCCGCCGAGAACCTGAGCCCCCGTGAAGCCGAGGTGCTGGCCCTGGTGGCAACGGGTCTCGCCAACAAACAGATCGCCCGCCGGCTGGGGATCAGCGAACGCACCGTCAAGGCCCACCTCACTTCCGTGTTCCAACAGCTCGGTGTGACGGACCGCACCCAGGCTGCACTGTGGGCCAGGGAGCACCTGCCTCCGACCGACGCGGGGTAAGCGATCAACCTGAGAAGAGCAACTTCGGGACCCGCGTCGCGGGTCCCGAAGTCGTTGGTGCGATCGTTCTGCTGCGTTCGCGGCGGACGTGATCAGTCGTCGGAGCCGTGCCCACCACCGGACCCGGAACCGCCGGAGCCGGATCCGCCGTGGTCATCTACGGTGACCGACGTGACCGTGTTGCTCGTGGGAGTGCTCGTCACCGGCTGGGAGGTCACCGGCTCGGAGGTAACCGAGGAACCGCCGTTGTCATCGTTGGCGTCGTGACCCACCGGATCATCCGACACCACCGATGCACCACCGTGATCATCAGCGACCGAGCTACCCGGGATGACGACCTGGGGCGGTGGCTCCGTGCTCACCTGCGCCGCAGCATAGGTGGCCAACCCGCCGAGCAACGTGACGGACATGGTGACGACTGCAATTTTGATGAACGACTTGCTCATGGCGGGCTCCTACTGATTGGGGATTCGATGCCCTCACTTTCTGCCCACGTCGGTAGCAACGACCAGTGGTCAATGGTGCTAGTACCTCCGCGTCCTCGCTTCGCGACCACGGACGTTCGGCTGCTCACCTGCGCGGACGAGCATGGGTCGACACCGTTCTACGGGCGACGCAGGCATTCGATCACCTCGTCGTCACTCGTGGCGGTGAAGTCGGCGTAGAACTGACCCACCGCGTCGAAGTCCTCAGGGGCGAACAGGCACACGTACTCGTCGGCCGCTTCGCCCAATTTCTCTTCCCAGCCCAGCGGAGCGACCGGGACGGCCAGCACGACACGTGCCGCCCCGTGTGCTCGAACAACGAGACAGGCGGCGCGGGCAGTAGCACCCGTCGCCAGACCGTCGTCGACGATCACGACCGTCCTTGCGGCCACCGGCACACGGCTGCGCCCGGCCCGGAACAGCTCGGCCCGACGATGGAGCTCGGCTCGCTCGCGTCGTTCCACCTGCGCGATCTGCCCGCTCGCGATGCGCAGCAAGCCGACGATCTCGTCATTGATGATCCGCACGCCGTCTTCCCCGATCGCACCCATCGCCAACTCGGGACGGGTCGGCACACCGAGCTTGCGAACGACCACTACGTCCAGCGGTGCGCCGAGGGCGCGTGCCACCTCGTCGGCGACGGGGACGCCGCCCCGCGGCAGACCGAGCACCACCACGCCTTCGTGGCCGAGCGACCGCAGCCTGGCGGCCAACTGCCTTCCGGCATCAACACGGTTCTGAAAGATCACGTCTCACCACCTCGATTCCACGACCGGCCTCGACGACCAATCGTGCGAGCCTTCTTCCACTGATCCAGGCATCATGTTCCCGAAAGAGGTACTCATCATGACCGATCACAGTTACGGCAAGGCAGTGCTCGGCGAGTTGCGGCCACTCCACCGCGAGCTGCGCCACGCGGTCCCCGACGTCTACAAGGGCTTCGCCGAGTTCCATCACGCCGCGTTCGCCGCCGGCGCGCTCGACGTGAAGACGAAGGAACTGATCGCCTTCGCGATCGGCGTGATCCAGCGCTGCGATGGTTGCATCGCTGCCCACGCAGAAGGCGCCGCCAAGGCCGGCGCCACCCGCCAAGAAGCTGCCGAGGCAGTCGGCGTGGCGATGTTGATGAACGGTGGTCCGGCAACGATCTACGGTCCGCGTGCATATGCCGCCTTCTGCGAGTTCTCACCGGAACCCGCAGTCTGAAGGGGCCCGTAGGGCCTTTGGTCCCGGCCGACAGGGCCGAGTGCCCCTGCCCGGGCTTTCACCCCGTCATTAGCGTTCAAGCCGTGTTCGTGAACTGCCAGTCGCCACCCCACCGTTCCACCCGTCGCGCCGTTGCCGTGCTCAGTCTGCTCGCCTTCACGGCTGCTGCCTGCTCGGACGACAAGAACGATGCCGTCACCGTCACCACTACGCCCGCAGCCGCGGCGGGTTCCACGACAACGGTCGAGACGCCGATGCCGGTGGGCGACCTCGTCGCGACAGCGCTCACCGGGCACGTTTACACCCAGTTGGCCGGCATGGCCCTGGACGCCGGCCTGGTCGAAACGTTGCGAGGCGGCCCCTTCACGGTGTTCGCGCCGACCGACGACGCGTTCGCCAAGCTGCCGCTCGACGTCCTGCACGCGGTGCAGGACAACCCCGACATGTTGCAGACGGTGCTATTGCACCACGTTGTGCCCGGCGTCATCACGCCCGAGCAGC
>JANONE010000468.1:0-3279 GCA_031420675.1 Ilumatobacteraceae bacterium
GGCGTGGCGAGAGCGAAGGCCGAGCTGATCGCATCACTTCCCGCCAACGGTCTCGCGATTCTCAACGCCGACGACCCGAGGGTCCGGGCCATGGCAGCGATGTCCGACGCGCCCGTGCTGCTCTATGGCGAGGCCGCCGACGCCGACGTGCGCGTGGGCAACCTCCAGCTCGACGACCTCGCCCGACCGAGCTTCCGGCTTCACAGTCCGTGGGGAGCATGCGACGTGCAACTCGGCATCAGCGGCCGCCACATGGCGAACAACGCCGCCGCGGCATTGGCGTGTGTCGGAGCGGTCGGCGGTGACCTCGCAACGGGTGCCGCCGCGCTGGCTGACGTCGGCCTGACTGCGATGCGGATGGAGGTACAGCGCACAGCGGCGGGAGCGATCATCCTCAACGACTGCTACAACGCCAATCCCACCAGCATGCGCGCCGCCCTCGACGCCTTGGTCGACCTTCCCGCGCGGCGGCGGGTTGCTGTGCTGGGGGTGATGGCCGAGATCACCGACACCGAGACCGAGCACCTGGCCATCGCCGAGTACGCCATCGGCAAGGGCATCGAACTGCTGGCCTTCGGTACCGACCTCTATGGCATAGCGCCCACCGTCGACCCGATAGCGGTGCTGGGTTCACTCGCCGGCGGAGATGCCGTGCTCGTCAAAGCTAGCCGTGTGGTCGGGCTGGAGCGGATTGCGGCTGCCCTCCTCGGCGCCTGAGTCGATGCGCTCGATGTCGCACCACCAGGCGAGGAACAGCGCCCACAGTGCTCCGCCGAGCAGCACCCAGCGGGCGCCGACGGCATCGATCACCGGCGCAAAGATGAGGTTGCCCAACGGCACCGTGCCGCCGAACGCCATGAACCACAACGCCATTACGCGCCCGCGTTCGTGGTCGGCGAGGCGGCTCTGCAACACGGTGTTCATCGACGTCGTGGTGCCGAAGTAGGCGAAGCCGAGGAAGGCACCGCTGATGAACGCATATGTCGGCGTGCGACCGATGGCGAACAGCGCGAGGCACACTGCGAAAGCGGCGAACCCCCATCGGATGAGGCTGCGCTTGTCCCGCTCGACGAACACTGTGCCGATGGCGAGGCCACCGAGACACGCACCCAATCCCCACGTCGCGTACAACCACTCGTACGTGGTGGAGCCCTTGGCGACGCCGAAGTTCAGGCGCACGACCGCGGCGAACAGGCCCACGTAGGGGAGCGACAGCAACGAGAAGGTGAACAGGCTGACCAGCAATCGCCAGACGGGTTTGTTGCCGCGGGCGATCTGCACGCCGGCTGTCAGCTGCCGCCAGCCGGCAGCGTGTACCACCTTCACGGGGGCGGGCACGTGGGTGCGCAGCAGGGCGCCGACCACGAACAAGTAGGTGACCGCGTTGATGAGGAAGATCTGCGCGATCGACACGCCCGCCGAGCGAAGCACGGCGACGATGATCGGGCCGACGACACGTGAGCCGTTGATCATCGCCGAGTTGAGTGACACGGAACCTGGAAGGTCTTCACGGCTGACCAATGTGGGCAGCATCGCCGACCATGCGGGCGCGTTGAGCGCGTTGCCCACGCCCACGCCGAGGGCGACGACGAAGATGGCCCAGATCGGGGCGTCGGTGGCGGCGAGGGGTGCGAGCAGCGCCGAGAACGTGAGCTGCAGCAGCTGCATCCCGATCAACCACTTTCGGCGATCGAAGCGGTCGGCGATGACCCCGCCGGGGATGGAGAGGAAGAGCAGCGGCCCGAGCTGGGCGAAGACCATGATCCCGACCATCGTCGCGCTGTCGGTGCGGTCGAGCACGTAGAGCGGCAGCACCACGTTCTGCATCCAGGTGCCGATGCTCGAGGAGAACGACGCAGTCCACATTCGGCGGAAATCGGGGTACGCGAGAGCGGCTCGTGCGCTACCAGGGCGGTGCCCGTGGTGAGAGGGGGCGGTGGTTGTGCTCGTCATCTTGACCGGTGGGTCAAGACTAGAACCCGCGATCCGTCGCCGTGGCGTCGGCCGATGTCACACTTGCCACATGCAACTCGATCCGCAGGGCACCGACGTGGACACTGCCAACTTCGACACGATCATCGCCACCGCCGACGGCGCCCGCGGCGCGCTGACGCTGAACCGGCCCGACAAGCTGAACCCGCTCAGCAGCCACACGCTGCACGAGATCGAGTTGGCGGCCCGCTGGTTCGATGAGCACCACGATCTGAAAGTGGTGCTCGTCAGTGGTGCCGGCCGGTCGTTCTCCGCCGGCGCCGACCTCTCCGCGTTCTCCTCTGCTGCTCCGATGGAAGACCGTCAAGTCGGCTGGCGCATGGGTCGCGCGCTCGACGAGATGCGAGCGGTCACGGTGGCGCGCATCCAGGGGTGGTGCGTGGGCGGCGGGTTGATCGTGGCAGCGGGGTGCGACCTCCGTATCGCCGCCGACACTGCGCAGTTCTCGATCCCCGAGGTGGATCTCGGCATCCCGCTGGCGTGGGGTGGCATTCCGCGTCTGGTGCGCGAGATCGGGCCGGCGCTCACCAAGGAGTTGGTGATGACCTGCCGCCCGTTCGGAGCCGCTGAGGCGAAGTCTGCCGGTTTCCTCAACCGCGTGGTTCCCGCGGCGGACCTCGAGGCCGCGGTGGAGACGCTGGTGCAGCAACTGTTGGCCAAGCCGAAGCTGGCGCTGCTGGAGACCAAGGCCCACGTCAACGCAGTCACCGAGAGCATGGTGGGCACCGGTCGTAGCTGGGCCGACGCCGACGGCCTCCACGCCGGCCTACGCGACGAGGAAGGCCGCGCGAGTGCGCAGGCCTATGTCGAGCGGTTGCGCCGCAAAGGCTGACCGACCTAGCCGAGGATGAGGTCGGCGTAGAGCGGTAGCACTTCCTTCGGGCCGCCGACGAGGAAGGTGGTGATGCACGTCTCCTTCCACTGGGCGAGCTCGGCGCGGATCTTGTCGGGCGGGCCGACGAGCGCTACGTCCTGCACCATCGCCAGCGGAATCGTTGCGGCGGCCTCCTGCTTCTTGCCCTGCAGGTACAGCTCCTGCACCTTCAACGCGACGTCCTCGTAGCCCATGCGGGCGAACACCTCGAAGTGGAAGTTGGCGCCGCGCGCGCCCATCCCGCCCGCGTAGAGCGCGAGGAACGGGCGTACGAGATCGGCGCACTTCTCCGCATCATCGCCGGGGATGATGTACACCGTGCTGGCCACCTCGAAGCGATCCCTCTTGGTGTCGTCGCCGGACTTGGCGAAGCCTTCGTCGAGGCAGCGTTCGTAGAACGCGTTCTCCTTCGG
>JANONE010000469.1:0-9208 GCA_031420675.1 Ilumatobacteraceae bacterium
GTCGTCCGGCTCACGCAGGTCTCCGAACGGCAGCTCGCCGCGGTCGAGGCCCGTGAGCGCGCGGAGCTGGAACGGCGGGCCCGACGCTTCCGCGGCGACCGAGCCCGGCAGCCACTCGAGGGGCGGACCGCGGTCATCGTCGACGACGGCATCGCCACGGGGTCGACCGCCCGTGCGGCATGCAAGGTGGCACGGGCGCAAGGCGCCACCCGCGTCGTGCTCGCCGTGCCCGTCGCGCCTCCAGGCTGGACGGCCCGATTCGAGGCAGATGCCGACGAGCTGATCGCGCTCGAGACACCGGATCCGTTCTTCGCGGTCGGGCAGTTCTACGACGATTTCTCGCAGACGACCGACGACGAGGTGGTGGCGTGCCTCGAGCGGGCCGGTACACCGGTCGCGGTGAACACGGCTGCCTGGCTACCGGTCGACGATCCGCCCCTCAGCAATGACGAGGTCGTCGTCCACACAGGAGTGGTCCGCCTTGCAGGACACCTGACGGTCCCTGAGCAGCCGCTCGGCATCGTGCTGTTCGCCCACGGCAGCGGCAGCAGCCGGCACAGCCCGCGCAATCGCTACGTCGCATCCGTCCTCCACCAGGCACGCCTCGGGACGCTCCTGTTCGACCTCCTCACGACGGACGAGGAGCTCGACCGTGCGAACGTCTTCGACATCGATCTGCTCGCTCGGCGCCTCGTCGAGGTCACCCGATGGGTGCGCACGCAGCCCGAGGTCGACGGCTTGTTCGTCGGCTACTTCGGAGCGAGCACCGGTGCCGCCGCCGCCCTCTGGGCCGCGACCGAACCGGGCGCGGATGTCGCTGCCGTCGTGTCCCGAGGCGGTCGGCCCGACCTCGCCGCCCGCCGGCTCGCCGCGGTGACCGCGCCGACGCTGCTGATCGTCGGCAGTGACGACCACACCGTGCTGACCTTCAATCGCGCCGCGCAGGCGCGGATGCGTTGCGAGACGAAGCTGACGGTGGTGCCCGGAGCCACGCATCTCTTCGAGGAGCCGGGCACCCTCGCCGTGGCTGCCGAGGCGGCGCGCGACTGGTTCCTCGGCCACCTCGCCCCCGCCGCCCGGACGGTTGCCTGACCATGAAGCTCGCGCTGGCGGGCGACACGATGCTCGGCCGCAAGGTCGCCGAGCGGCTCGCTGGCGCACCGCCGACCGGGCGGTTCGCGGAGGAGGTCGCCGCGGTTGCTCACGAAGGGCCGGACCGCGCAAGCCGTTCGTCTTCCGTGCTCCCCCCATCGCGGTCGACGTGCTGCGCCACCTCGGCGTCGGTTGCGTGACCCTCGCCAACAGCCACGCTCTCGACTATGGCACGACGGCACTGCTCGACACCCTCCACACCTCGACACGGCGGGGATCGCGTGCGCCGGCGCTCCTCGAGCGGGCAGGCATCCGGATCGGCATAATCGGAGTGACCGACCATCCAGGCGACTACGCCGCGGGGCATCGACGCTGGGTGTCGCAGACGCGGACCTGCGGCACGGGTCACCCTCGTGGCTGCTCAACAGCATCGCCGGACTCGGCACCGATATCGTGCTCGTCTCACCCCACTGGGACTGAACATGGTGCCCGAACCCCTCGACTACGTGACGGAGGCCGCTGCCGCGTTCCTTCGGCGGGGGCGACCCGTGCAGGCGAGTCGTTGACGCAGCATGTTGGGCGGAACAGAGTGTGTTGTATTGAGAGGGGCGTCCTGTGAACCGACGACGTGTTGAGCAAGTGGCACTTGGGCTGATTGCTGTCTTCATGCTTCCGGCGGGGCTGCAGGCGGCGTTTGCTCCGAGGTCATTCTTCGACGACTTCCCGTTGGGGCGCAGCTGGATCGCGCATCAGGGTGATGCGTACAACGAGCACCTCGTGCGCGACGTCGGGGCGTTGTTCCTGGCGCTGGTCATCGTCACTGGCTGGACGGCATGGCGGCGTGGACCGTCACGGCCAGTGGCGATGGCATGGCTCGTCCAAGGCGTCCTCCACCTCGTGTTCCACGCGGGCCATCTCGACGGGTTTGACACTGTCGACAAGATCGGGCTGATCGGCTCGTTGGTCACTGTGCCGGTCCTCGCGCTGATCGCCCTGTGGGCAGGCTGGGTTGGGCACTCGACGACGAACCGATGACGAACACGTGGCAGAGCAGCAGGCACTCGCAGTCGCGGTCCCCCGAACTACGTGAGAGCTCGGCCGGACGGTTCCGGTTCGACTTCGATGTTGGTGGTGAGCCCGATGGCGGCGGCGGCGAGGAGGAGGGCGGCTGCTGCGACATAGACCCAGCGGATATCGATGCTGTCGGCGAGTAGTGCGCCGGCGGCGAGTGAGACGAGCCGGGCTGTGTTCCAGAGCACGTCGAAAAACGAGAGGGTCCGTCCCCGGATGTCTGCGGGAACGGCTTGTTGGAGTGTGGTTTGATAGGCGACGGTGCCGGTCGATGTCGACATCCCGTAGGCGACGAGTGAGACGCCGGCGATGATCGGGCTGGCAACGGTGGCGAGGGTTAGGTCGACCGCGCCGCGCACGAGGTAGGGACCGAACAGCCAGCGACGGTCCGCGGCGCGAATGAATCGTCGGAGGACGGCTGGCCCGATCGCTGCGCCGACACCGATGGCGGCGAGGAGGCTGCCGAACCCGCGGGGCCCCACTCCGAGGAGTCGTTGGGCGAGGACCACCAGCAGCCCGCTGGTGGCACCGGCGGACAATGAGGCAAGGATCTGGACGATTGCGAGACGGCGAAGCAGCGGGTTGGCTCGCACCGCAGTGACACCTGCGAGTGCGCCGGCCCAGCCGCGTACCTCGATCGATGCCGGCGTGCGTCCGACGCGTATTCCAAGCAGGAGTAGCGCGGAGACGACGAACGTGGCTGCGTTGAGGGCGAACGCGACCCGCACACCGCCGCCCACCGCGATGACCAAGCCGGCAGCGGGGGCCAGTGCGATCTGGGCGATGACGGCGGCGCTCCAGAGAGCACTGTTGGCAGTGATCAGGTCGGCTTCGTCGACGACGTCGGGCAGCAATGACGCCGCTGCAGGATTGAAGACCGTCGCTGCGGCGCTGAGCACGAACGCAACAGCGAACACAGCCGGCACCGACGCCGTCGCGAGCACGAGACTTCCCGCTGCTACGGCACGTACCAGGTCGGCGCCGACCATCAGTCGACGTCGGGGCATCTTGTCGGCGGCGAGGCCGGCGATTGGGCCGATCAACAGCATTGGCAGCACTTCGAACATAACGGCACCGGCGACTCCTCGACCCGTGCCGGTGAGCTGGAAGACGAGCACGACGACCGCGACGGTGTTGAACGCGTCGCCGGAGCGTGAGATGGCATGCGCTAGCCACAGTCGACGGAACTCTGGGTTTTTACGGAGCAGGCTCAACATGACGATGTCCGGTCGACGATGCTGTCGGTCGATCTGAAACGGCGATTGCCGCCGGCGATGGCGAGACGCTACCCACCCGCCACACCGTCCCCCGAAGGAGTTCCTGTGCGTCTTTGACGGCGCAACGCACCGCTGTTCGGGGTTGAGTCCATGCGTTCACTGAGGTGAGACGGCTTGCCCCACCAGTTCTATTCAGGCTGGCCGAGCCTTGACGGATCAGCCAGGCTCCACGCCCTTGTGCTTTTGGAACGATGACCTTTGGCTGTGGCGGCTGATCCTGCATTGGTGTTCAATGGACACTTCGAACGAGGACCGGAGGCGCCGCCAGATGATGAACTGGAGTGGTGGTTGGGGGTGGATGTGGCTGATGATCCCGATGATGCTCGTGATGTGGGCAGTGATTGCTTTGCTCGTTGTACCGTGGGTGAGGACGAGCCGCGATCGGTCACAGTCGCCGATCGGTCGGCTCGATGACCGCCTCGCGTCCGGCGAGATCACCATCGAGGAGTATCGCTGCCGCCGCAGCGAGTTGGAGTAGCACACGCCGAGGTGCGCCGCGAACTGCGGGACCCGACCGCTCGTGCGAGACTTCCGCGGTGAGCTTCTACCGCGACCATGTGTTCCCGCGGGCGATGAACCGGCTGATGAACAACAAGCAGATGAGGGAAACTCGGGCGCGCGTATGCGCGCCGCTCGCGGGTGACATCGTCGAGATCGGCTTCGGCACCGGTTTGAATCTGCCCCACCTACCGCCCACCGTGACGGTCCTTCGCGCCGTGGACCCGCTCGAACGAGGCAGGAATCTCGCCTCCGGACGCATCGCAGCGAGTCCGGTCTCGGTGGAGTTCGTCGGACTCGACGGACAATCGTTGCCGCTGCCCGACCACTCCGTCGATGCTGCGCTGTCAACGTGGACGCTGTGCAGCATCCCGGACCCCGTCGCCGCCGTACGCGAGATCAACCGTGTGCTTCGTCCAGGAGGCACCCTGCACTTTGTCGAACACGGCTGCTCGCCGGACCCACGGGTGCTGAAATGGCAACGGCGAATGAATCCCATCCAACGGCGCGTCGCGTGTGGATGCAATCTCGACCGTGACATACCGTCGATCCTCAAAGACGGCGGCCTCCGAGTCGATTCGTTGAAGACGTACTACATGAAGCGTGATCCTAAGATCCTTGGTTGGATATTCGAAGGTGTCGCGAGCGCTGCGTCATGACTTGTGTTTCAGGTGCGATGGGCGAGGAAGGCGTAACCGTAGACGTCGAATGAACGAGCATTCGCTTCGCCCCTGGCTCCGCGGAAGGTGTCGACCGGCGGCCCGATGGTGATCTGTTCGAAGCCGGAGTCTTCGAGCATCTGTTGCCAGCCCGCACGGGGCAGCCCTCCGGCAATTCAACCGGTCCACAGATCGACGTCGCGTACCGCCTCGATCGGGACCGGGCGGCCGTTGGCGATGTCGGCGAACTGCAGCGTTCCACCGGGGCGCAGCACGCGGAAGATCTCGGCGAACACGGCTTGCTTGTCGACGCACAGGTTGATGACGCCGTTGGAGATGACCACGTCGGCCCAACCGTCGTCGACGGGCATGCTCTCGGCGAGCCCTTCGCGGAACTCGACGTGGTCGAATTTGAGATGTGCGGCCGTGGCCCGCGACTTGGCGAGCATCTCTGGTGTCATGTCGATCCCGATCACACGACCGGCTGTGCCGACTTGTGTCGCGGCGATGAACGAGTCGAACCCCGCGCCGGAGCCGACATCGACGACCCTGGAGCCCGGTTCGATGGTCCGCAGCGAGAAAGGATTGCCGACACCTGCGAACGACTCGACTGCACGATCGGGAAGGTCATCGACGATCGCGTCGGAGTAGCCGAGGCGACTCGCGAGGGGGCGACCGGTGTGGAAGTGGTGGGGACCGTGTGGGTCGGTGGCGACATCGCGATACTTTTCCCGGACCTGCGTGCGCAGAGTGTCGACATCGACGAGAAGTTCATCCGGCATGAGCTGCCTCCGTGCTCGGTGGCGAGGAATCCCGTGCGCCAATTGTCGTTCAACGTACGCTTTGAACACATGGAGGGCAAGCAGAATCCGATACTCAGCCTTGGCTGGTCAGCGCTACTCGCCGGGGGTGAGCGTGAGCCATGCTTGGAAGCCGCCGATGAGGTCGGTGGCCCGGTGCAGCCCAAGAGCCCGAAGTTGGGCGGCTGCGAGGCTCGATTGGTACCCCTCGTTGCAGACGATCACGATCCGCGTGTCGTAGTGCGTGACAGCGGCGATGTGGTGCTCGCAGGCTGGATCGAGCCGCCACTCGAGAACATTGCGATCGATGACGACCGCACTGGGGAGTGCCCCGTCTCGTGATCGTTGCTCGGCGGGGCGGATGTCGACGATCAGCGCGCCGCCGGCGTGTTCGCCGGCGAGGTGTGTTGGGTCGACTCGGTCGAGTCTGGCCCGTGCTTGGCTGAGGATCTCATCGATCGAACGCCTGTCGCCCCCCGAGGTGTTCATTGGGGGTGCGTCTCGTACATGCGGATAGCGACCACCAAGCCGGAGATCGCGGTGAGGACGGCTACGGCGTAGATCGCTGCGGGGATTGAGATCAGGTCGGCGAGGATCCCGGCGAGCAGCGCCCCGATCGCGAAGCCGCCGTCACGCCACAGCCGGTAGATGCCAACGGAACGGGCCCGCCACGCCGGGTGGGCGACATCGCCGATTGCCGCCAGCAACGTCGGATAGACCATTGCGGTGCCTGCACCGAGCACCATTGCCCCGGTGGCCCAGGCGGCGAAGCTGCCGGTCGCGGCGATCCATGCGATCGCGACGGCTTGGGTGAGCATGCCGCCGACGATGAGTGGTTTGCGGCCGATGCGATCGGACAGTCCGCCGGTGTAGAGCTGCCCGAGCCCCCACACCGCGGGGTAGAGGGCGGCGAGAACACCAACGCGTCCGATCGACAAGCCGGAGGCGGCAAAGAAGATCGGGAACAGGCCCCAGGCGAGGCCGTCGTTCAAGTTGTTGACCAGTCCGGCCTGTGAGCATGACGACAACGCCTTGTCGGTGAACGAGGTGAGCCGGAAGATCTCGCCGGTGGTGAGCGCGTCGTGATGGGTGTCGTTGGTAGTGACGTGGTGAGCGGCTTCGTAGCGGGCATGGTCACGGGTCTCGCGCACGAAGAACACCGAGAGGCCGAGGCCGAGGCCGGCATAGGCGATGCCGAGGAAGAACGGCTCTGGACGGAGCCCGGCGTGTTGGGCGATGTAGCCGGTGGCGAGCGCCGTGATGGCGACGGCTCCGTACCCGGCGGCTTCGTTGAGACCCATTGCGAACCCGCGGCGGGCGGGGCCGACGAGGTCGATCTTCATGATCACTGTCGTCGACCAGGTGAGCCCCTGGTTGACGCCGAGCAGGGCGTTGGCGAACACGACCCATCCCCAACTCGGTGCCCAGATCAGCAGCAGCGGGATCGGTATCGCGATGATCCACCCTGCGACCAGGACGGGTTTGCGGCCGTACCGGTCCGAGAGGGTTCCGGCAAAGAAGTTCGTCGCGGCTTTGACGGCGCCGAACGCGACGATGAACGTGAGCGTTGCCGTGAAGGCGGTCAGCCCGAACTCCTGCTCGGCGAGGAGTGGGAGGACGGTACGTTCCTGGCCGATCATGCCGCCGACGAGCGCGTTGACACCGACGAGAAGGGAGAACTGGGCAATGTTCTCCTTGAGACCGAGCCGCAACGGTGCTCCGGCTGTCTGGGTACTCATCGTGCGGTCTCGAGCAGGTTACCGGTCGCTGTCGACCAGCTGTCGGGGCCTCCGTCGAGGACCAGAACGTCGTGGCGTCCTGCTGCGGCGAGGATGCTGGCGCCGGTCATCGCTCGTTCGCCGTGGCCACACATGACGGTCACCGGCCCATCGTCAAGTCGAGCGTCGCGGACGGCGCCGAGCTCGATGTTGACCGCGTCGGGGACGTGGCCGGACGCGTACTCGTCGGCCTGGCGGACATCGATCACCTGACCGGTCATCCCGGCGGGGTCGACGAGCGGAATCGTGCTCGCCGGCCGACGGGAACCCGTCCACGCGTCGATGCCGCCGGCGAGCTCGCCGACAAGGTGCTCGTGGCCGACATCGAGGCACTGCCGGACGAGGTCGTCGCGATCCTGATCCGGGTCGAGGACGAACACGAGTGCCCGGTTCGATTCGACGAGCCAGCCGAGCCAACTGGCGAACACTGGGCGGAGCGTGTTCGACAACGACCCAGGAACATGCCCGGCCGAGAACGCAGCGACAGGTCGCGCATCGACGACGACACCGCCGGCGGCGAGGTGACGGGCGACATCATCAGCCCCGAGGGTAGCCAGGTGGGGCAGTGAGTCGTAGCGCACAGGACCGCGCCGGTTGATCTCCGGCAGCCGAGCGAAGTAGGCGGGGAAGGTGCCGAAGCCTCCGACGAGTCGATCGACGAACTCGTCCTCGTCGGTGATCGAGAACAACGGATTGGTGTTGCGTTCGTGCTCGAGGGTGGAGGTGCGTTGCGGCGCTCCCGGTGTCGAGCAGAACGACCCGGCCCCGTGGGTCGGGTAGACGGTCACCTCGCCGGGGAGTTCGTCGAACCGTCGCAACGCGACGAACATCTCGTGGGCCAGCGGCACGGCGAGGTCCGGACCGCACAGGTCCGTTCTTCCGACCGTGCCGACCATCAGCGAACCACCGGAGAACAGCGCGACAGGCCTGCCGTGTTCGACAAGCACAAAGGCGTGATGGTCGGGTGTATGACCGGGCGTCGCCAACGCGACCAGTTGCAGACCCTCGGCAAGGGTGACGTGCTCCTGATCGCGAACCGGTCGATGCGGCGACTCGAGATGCGAGGCGGCGGGAGCGATGAACGTCGCCCCGGACCGGGCGGCCAGCGCGGGACTGCCGGTCACGTAGTCGGCATGTGAATGAGTGTCCAAGGTCCAGGCCAGTCGAAGGCGGAGGGACTCGACGAGGTCCTCGTGGGCAATCGGGAACCTGGGCGGGTCGACGATCGCAGCGCTGCCGTCACCGATGTCGATCACATACGACGAGTGACCGAGGCCCTCGTCGACAAACTCATGGACACGCACAATGTCTCCTCAAAGAACAACTTGAATAGTCGCGGCGATGACGTTATCTTGTCAAGTGGATCTTTGAACACGGAGGTTGACGGTGGGAGATCGAGGCAAGAAGGACGCATTGTTCGACGGCTTCGCCGAGGTCGCGAAGGCGCTCGGCAACGGCCGGCGTGCCGAACTCATCGACGTGCTCGCTCAAGGCGAACGTCACGTCGACGAGCTCGCTGCCGAGATCGGGCAGAGCATCGCCAACACCTCGTTCCACCTCCGCACCCTCGCCACCATCGGCTTGGTCGCCACCCGCCGAGACGGTAACCGCATCTACTACCGACTCGCATCGGAACAGGTCGCAGCGTTGTGGGCGTCCCTGCGCGCCGTGGCCGTCGCCCACCACGACGCGATCGACGATCTTGCGACCGCCTATCTCGGGCACCGCGATGACCTCGAACAGGTCCGACGCCATGAGCTCGCCCGTCGCCTCGCCGAGGGCGACGTGATCGTCATCGATGTCCGCCCGGATGCCGAGTACGCGGCCGGGCACATCGCTGGTGCGCTGTCGATCCCGATCGAACGACTCGCCCGCCAACTTCGCCACCTTCCCGCCGATGTCGATGTCGTCGCGTACTGCCGTGGGCCGTACTGCGTGTTCGCGGACGAAGCCGTCCAACTCCTGCGCCGCCGCGGGCGCCACGCGCGCCGGCTCGAGGACGGCTTCCCCGAATGGCGCAACGCCCACCTCCC
>JANONE010000470.1:0-17435 GCA_031420675.1 Ilumatobacteraceae bacterium
CTCCGCTCGGGGCCTCCCACCGACGGTCGAGCCGGCCACGCCCCGAAGTCTGGTGGCGGGCAACCAACACGGTGCGATCAGGGGCCCCCTCGGTAGCCGCCAGCAGCAGATCGGCGTTGGTGCTGCCGGTCTCCTCCACCACCGACACGTGCCAACCAGCGGGCCACTCGCGAGGACCGTGCGATGGCTGCTGAGGCGACGGTGTGGCGCCGGGTGTCTCCATTCCGCAAGTATTGCCGCCTGTGCTGAAAAAGATCCTGATCGCCAACCGTGGAGAGATCGCCGTTCGAGTCATCCGGGCCGCCCGTGAGCTCGGTATCAAGACCGTCGCGGTCTACAGCGAACTCGATCGCAACGCCCTCCATGTCCGTCTCGCCGATGAGGCGTACGCCCTCGGCGGGCAGACCGCCGCCGAGAGCTACCTCAATACCGAGGCCATCCTCGACGCCATCGAACGTAGTGGCGCCGACGGCGTGCACCCCGGCTACGGCTTCTTCAGCGAGAACGCCGACTTCGCTCGCGCGATCATCGCCAAGGGCGTTGCCTTCATCGGGCCGCCGCCGGAAGCCATCGACGAGATGGGCGACAAGGTCAGCTCACGCAAGGCCGCCCTGCGTGGCGGTGCGCCGATCGTGCCCGGCACCACCGAGTTCATCACCAGCGAGGACGAGATCCTCGAGTTCGGCAACGCCCACGGCTGGCCGCTGGTCATCAAGGCGGCATACGGCGGTGGCGGCCGCGGCATGAAGGTCATCCGCTCGGCCGACGAAGTGCACGAGGCGATGGAGAGCGCCAAGCGCGAGGCGAAAGCATTCTTCGGCCGCGACGAGATCTACATCGAGCGCTACCACACCTGGCCGCGCCACGTGGAAGTGCAGATCGTGGGCGACCAGCACGGCAACGTCGTGTGGGTCAGCACCCGCGACTGCTCCGCACAACGCCGGCATCAGAAGCTCATCGAAGAGGCACCTGCCACGAACATGGCGCCCGGCACCGAGGAGGCCATGGGCGAGGCCGCGATCAAGGCAGCCAAGGCCGTCGGCTACTACAACGCCGGCACCGTCGAGTTCATCTACCAGGACGAGGAGTTCTTCTTCCTGGAGATGAACACCCGCCTGCAGGTCGAGCACCCCGTGACGGAAGTGATCACCGGCATCGACCTCGTCGAGTGGCAGCTGCGCGTCGCCAGCGGGGAACCACTGCCGATGACGCAGGCGGAAGTCGCGGCTCGTCGCTACGGCCACGCCATCGAGGTGCGCATCAACGCCGAGAACCCGGCGGGCGGCAAGTTCCTGCCTTCCCCCGGAACCATCACCAAGCTGGTCGCGGCCGACGGCTTCGGCATCCGTTTCGATGCGGGTTACGAGACCGGCGACACGATCAGCCAGTACTACGACAACCTCGTCGGCAAGCTGATCGTGTGGGGCAAGGATCGCCCGACGGCCATCGCCCGCACAATCCGTGCGCTGGAGGAGATGGTCGTCGAGGGCGTGGCCACCACCATTCCCGCCGACCTCGCGATTCTGCGGCACCCCGACTTCCAGGCGTTCCGGCACTCCACCAAGTGGGTCGAGGAGACGCTCGATCTCTCCGGGATCGAACCCGTCAAGCCCCCTGCGTCCATCGACGAGGAGGCTGCTCCGCTCGTCGAGCGCAACACCACCGTCGAGGTCAACGGCAAGCGTTTCGACGTGAAGATGTGGGTGCCCGACGCACCGACGGCCGCTGCCGGTCCCGCAAAGGCAGCCAGGAAGTCGACACGGGCGGCCAGCGCCGGTGCGGCTGCCGGTGGCGGCTCGGGCAACGTCGAGGTGCCGATGCAGGGCACGATCGTGAAGGTGCTCGTCGAGGTCGGCCAAGCGGTGATAGCCGGTCAGGCCGTGGTGGTGCTGGAGGCCATGAAGATGGAGAACCAGATCACCGCCGAGAAGGCCGGCACCGTCAAGGAGATCAAGGTGAAGGCCGGCGACACCGTCGGCGCCGGCGACGTCGTTGTCGTCATCGCCTGACACCCGACCGATTCGACGCGGCGGTGATCATTAGGCACCGACCGTTGAATTCACGGTTCGCTACGTAGCGACCGTTGAATTCAAAGTTGTGAGCGCAATGATCGGATCCCGGCCGACGCGTCGCGATTGACAGTGCGGCCGGGGTCAGTCGGGGCGGTGATGGCGCACCACGATGCTGCCGGCCGCCTTGTCGTGCACGCCTTGGCGCAGTGGGTCGAAGAAAGCCCACACGTACACTCCAATACCCAAGAACGGCCCGACCTGCGGGATGGCACTGAGCGTGGTGGGCACCAGCGATCGCTGCAGGGACCGGGTGAAGTCCAAGCCGCCGCCATCGACGAGGCTGACCACGCGCGTACCCGCAGCAAGCTTGCCGATCGTGCGGCCCCAGCGCCAGATGCCTCCCGTTTCGTAGACCACCGCGACCGTGGTGATGGCCACGGTGAACCACACGGCCCGACCGTGGGTGATCGCCTCCTGGGGGGCGAATCCGAGCGCATAGAACGCGGCGAAGACGGGCACCGTGGTGATGACCTGATCGATGAACAGGCCCGCTATGCGCCGGCCGAACGAGGCCAGATGCAGACCCGCGGGGACGATCGGGCCGGCGGATTCTTCGTCGGTGCTGGTGAACATCAGTCGGCAGCTTCGGCCAGCGCCTCGGCGAGCGCCGGGTGCACGAGCAGACTCTCCACGATGTCGGTGACCTTCAGATTGGCGGTGACTGCGAGCGCGATCACGCTGATCAACTCGGCGGCGTGGCGGCCGACGATGGACCCACCGAGCACCACACCTGTGGCCGGGTCGCTGATGATCTTCACGAAGCCGCGCCAGTCGTTGTTGATGAGCGCCTTCGGCGTGGAGCTGAACGGCACTTTGGTGACCCGGATCTTGCGGCCGGCAGCGAACGCATCCGCCTCCGCCAGACCGACATCGGCGATCTCCGGCTCGGTGAAGATGGCGTTGGCGGCCTTGTCGTAGTCGAGGTGGCGATGGGCCACCTTCTGAAGGCCCATCACGTGCTCGGCCACCTTGCGGCCCTGCATGCTGGCCACCGACGACAGCGGCAGTTTGCCGCTCATGTCGCCGGCGGCGTAGATGTGCGTCACGTTGCTCTGGCAGTGCCGGTTGATGATGACGCAGCCACTGGCATCGGTGTCCACACCAGCGGCTTCCAGCCCGAGGCCGTCCGTGTTGGGAACGGAACCAATGGCGAGCACGGCGTGCGAACTGTGCACCACGCGGCCGTCGTCGCAGCGCACGACCACTTCCTCGACGCCCGCCTCGTCGACGACACGCTCGATCGAAGTGGCGCGTGCGCCTTTCAACAAGCTGACGCCGCGCTTGAGGAAGTCGTCCTCCAGCACCGCAGCCACCTCCGGATCCTTGCCGGGCAGCACCTGCTGACGGCTGACCACCAGGTTCACCTTGGCGCCGAACGAGCTGAACATATGCACGAACTCCACGCCGGTGACACCCGATCCGACGATGGTGACGCTCTCGGGGAACACCTTCGGCGGATAGCAATCGCGGGTGACGAGGATGCGCTCGCCATCGGGGCGGCACCACTCGGGGACGCGCGGCCGACTGCCGGTGGCGATGAGCACCGCATCGGCCTGCATGACGCGAACGGTGGCCACACCGTTGGCGTCGACAGTGGAGATCTCCACGTCGTGCGGTGAGAGCAACCTGGCCGAACCGTGCACCAGCTCGACACCCTGGCTGGTCAGCAAATTGGTGGTGCCGCGCTGCAAGCGCATCTTGATGCTCTCGATGCGTTCCTTGAGCGCTTCCACATCCACTTCCGGCGCCTGCTGTTCGAGGCCCATGCCCGCCAGACGGCGAGTGAAGGCAATGGCTCCGCCGGTGGCGATCATCGTCTTGGAGGGAATGCAGTCCCAGAGGTGCGCGGCGCCGCCGATGACGTCGCGCTCGACAAGCGTGACGTGCGCGCCGAGCCGAGCTGCATGGGTTGCCGCGGTGTTGCCCGCGGGCCCACCGCCGATGATCACGAATCGAGTCGCCACGCCGCTGAGGCTACCTCCGACGACCAGGAGGTGAGCCGCCGACAGTGCGGCGCATGCGGGCCGGTTGGCTCAGCGGGAGGCGAGCGACCAGCGAATCAGGCGGGTCAGGCCGGCACCCGCCGGGCGCACCACCACCGCTTCGCTCACCGGCAGGTAGGGCAGGCGCAACGGCCAACGCGCCCACACCGGCAGCAACGCAACCGCCGCCGCGGCCAGCACGCCGTAGGCCGGCCGAGCAGCCAACGGGAGCGGCGGTTCGACGAGCAGGAAACGGGCCGAATCGCGAGCAGCCTTGGTGCTCGCCAGTTCCTCGCGGAAGTCGCGGAACTCGTGCCGCAGCTCATGCAAGCTCGCGGGCGGATGGTTCACACCGAGTGCCGATGCGACGCGGGCCATGTCGGTCACGTACTCGTCGGCTTCGTCGTCGGAGAGCGGGGCTGCCCCGTACCGACGGTAGGCGGCCAGGAAGCTGTCGACCTCGCAGATGTGCACCCAACGCAATAGGTGCGGATCGCCGGCCGAGTAGGCGCGGCCGTCGGGGGCGAAACCATGAACTCGGCGATGGACCCGACGCACGCGGGCCACGGACTCGTCAGCGAGGGTGGCGGGGCCGAAGGTGGTGGCCGCCAGGAAGTCGGCCGTGCGTTGCAACCGCCCCCACGGGTCGGTGCGGTAGTCGGAGTGCTCGGCCACGCCTGCCATCGCCAAGGGGTGCAGCGACTGCAACAGCAACGCACGTAGCCCCCCGATGAACATCGACGCATCTGAGTGCACCCGCCTGATGACGCGGTCGTCAGCGAACCACCGCGGTCCCGGAGAGGTCATCACCGCAGCCATGGCGGGCTGGGGTTCGTCGCCGATCACTCGCGACCGGATCTGCTCAGCGATCCACGAACGAACGGGTTCCAGTGCTGTGGGCATCACGAGGAAGTCTCCCACCGTTCACTCGTCGGTCAAGCCGTCCTCGGCGAACAGGGACGCTCTGCTCGCCGGCGGCGTCACGCCGGCGCCCTCGATCGGGCCGCCCGCGAGGTTGCGGCAATACTTCGACGGGTACTGCACCGCGTTGCGGGCCTCGCCCACCCATTCGAAGTGCATGCCGTCAGGCGTGAGGAAGTTGCCGCCCCACGCGAAGTTGTGGCTGCGGAAGATGCGCACGATGCGGCAGTCCATCTGCGGCACGCAACCCTGGCAGTTGGTGGTGGTGTTGGTGTCGAGGGGTTGCCCCCACGAGTGGCGCGACACCGAGCCCAGGCGCTGTGTGATGCGGGCCAGCCGTGCCTGACCGGTGGTGCAGCCGCCGTACTTGTTCGCATTGGCGACGTCGATGCCGCCGGCCAATCCTGAGTCCACCACTTCCTGCAGCGCGGCGGTGAGGTCGGCACGGATGATCTTGTTGCACATCGCGAGGATTCCCGTCGGGTACGTCTCGCGGGTGAACGGCAGGTAGTTGGCCCGCCAGCTGTCGTCCACCGACGTCCAGCCGAGATCGCTGAGGTGGGCGTAGTCGAGCTGGAACTCGCCCAGCAAGGATTTCGTGCGGGCCAGGCTCAGCGTGCTGTCGGGGTCGGGTGCGTCCCAAGAGGTGCGGACACGCACCTTGCTGTTGCCGCGCAGCCCACGTTGCACGAGCGCCGCCTCCAGCGTTGCGCGGTCGAACTGACCGTAGATGAGCACCCTGGTGGCGAGCGTTGCGCCGAGCACGTCTGCCTGTTGGGTGCTGATGAGGATCTCGGTACCCCCGACCTCGGCATCGCTCGCCACCAGACCGATGGTGAAGGTGATGGTGGAACCGTCGGCTGCCATCAGGTCGATCGTGTCGCCGGCCAACGCGCCGCGCAGCGAGGCGGATGTCTGCCCCATCACGACCTGGCCCTGGCTGATCGGCGCCGACACCTTGCGCCCCACGACACCGCCGAGAGCGTCGAGCGGTAAGGCGGTGATGGCCATTGGAAACGCCCAGCCTGGTCCACTGGACTGCTGGATGACGGAGCCGCCGCGGCGAACGGCGGTGAGCCCGGCGCCGAAGCCGCGACCGACGACTGCGGGTGCGCCGGCGTCGATGGCAGCGCCCAGCGCGGCATCGAGGATCGGCGCCGTCAGCTCGCCCGTCTGATAGACGGACACCGCATCACCGAGCACGGTGATGAACGACGCCGGTGCCGTCGGGGTGCCGGCGCCGGTGATCGAGGCGACCGGTGACACTGCATCGCTGGCCAGTGCCTGGCCCAGCAAGGCGCCCACCATCACCACTGCAGACACTCCGAGTCGGCGACGCGGCATCGAACAAATCCCTCCTGAGACCACTTCGCCCAGCGACCGAAGCTACCACCGCCAGCCGGGCAACGGCCGGTCGCCGAGCATTGCCGAGGCGTCGGCCACAGGATTGGACCGGGCAATCCCGCCGGCGAGCCACTACCGTCACGCGATTGTGAGCAGCGACGACACCCTCCATCTGTCGGGTCATGACTCGGGTCATCACTCGGGTGACGGCTCGGCCCCCGAGCCGGCACCCGACGGCGCCCCCACCGGCGAGATCGGTGGCAGTGGGTTGCTGGCCGAGAAGGCCAAGCGGTTGCAGAAGCTCGACGACATGCGGGCCACTGGCGCCAACCCCTACCCCTACCGCTTCGATCGCACCGCCACTTTGGCCGAGCTGCGTGCACAGCACGGCACGCTCGAAGCCGGCACGGAGACCGAGATCGAGGTAGCCATCGCCGGTCGCGTGATGCTGATGCGCGACTCGGGAAAGCTGATCTTCGCTACCGTGCGCGACCGCGACGATGAAGTGCAACTGTTCGTCTCCAAGGCCGTTATCGGCGACGACGCCTTCGAGGCGCTACGCGACCTCGACCTTGGCGACTGGGTGGGCGTGCACGGCACCGTCATGACCACTCGCAAGGGTGAGCTGAGCGTGAAGGTGCAGCGGTTCCAGTTGTTGTCGAAGGCCGTGCGGCCGTTGCCCGACAAGTGGCACGGCCTCACCGACATAGACACCCGATTCCGTCAGCGCTACGCCGACCTCATCGTCAACGAAGATGCTCGCCGTGCGTTCCGGATCCGCCACGAGATCATCGCCAGCTTCCGCCGCACGTTGCACGGACGCGGCTACATCGAGGTGGAAACACCTGTGTTGCACATGGAGGCCGGTGGCGCGCATGCCCGCCCCTTCATCACCCACCACAACACGCTCGACATGCAGCTGTACCTGCGCATTGCGCTCGAGCTGCACCTGAAGCGGCTGATCGTGGGTGGCATGGAGCGCGTGTTCGAGATCGGCCGCATCTTCCGCAACGAGGGCATCAGCACCCGCCACAACCCCGAGTTCACGATGATGGAGCTCTACCAGGCTTACGGCGACTACAGCGAGATGATAGAGATCACCGAGGCACTGATCACCCAAGCCGCGCTCGATGCCACCGGCACATCGGTTGTCACCGTGCACGCGGCCAATGATGTGTCGCTGGAGGTCGAGCTCGCCCAGCCGTGGCGCCAGGCTCGCATGATCGACCTCATCGAGGAAGCCATCGGCGTCGCCGTGCACCCATCGCAGCCGGTCGAGCAGCTGCGTGTTCTCGCGGGCCAGCATGGTGTGTCATGCGCTGCTCGTTGGGGCTCGGGCAAGATCATCGAGGAGCTGTTCGAGGCCACGGCGGAGGACAAGCTGATCGCGCCCACGTTCGTCACCGGGCACCCGGTCGAGGTCTCGCCCCTGGCCCGCGTGGACCGCAACGACCCGTATCTCACCGAGCGCTTCGAGCTGTTCATCGGCGGCCGCAAGATCGCCAACGGGTACAGCGAGCTGAACGATCCGGTCGAGCAGCGCGCCCGCTTCGAGAACGAGCAGACGGCGAAGGATCTCGGCGATGACGAAGCCGCCACTGCCATCGACGAGGACTACCTGCGTGCCTTGGAGTACGGCCTGCCACCCACTGGCGGCTTGGGCATCGGCATGGACCGCGTGGCCATGCTGATCGCCGGCGTGCACTCGATCAAGGAAGTCATCCTCTTCCCCACCCTTCGACCAGAAGTTTTTTGAGCAACCGATGGTGAGTTCACCACCAACCTGAACGGAGTTCAGCGATGACTGCAGCGTGGGGCCGAGGGCTCGCAACGATCGCCGACGATGGCACGGTGCTCGACACCTGGTTCCGCGAGCTGGGCCTCGGCGACGAGCCGCAGCCGGAGGCGTTCGAGGCCTACACGACCGCGCAGCGCCGCGACGACGTGCGCCGGGTGAACGTGCGCGCCGTGCAGGTGCTGATCGACACCGACGTTGCGCCCGTTGGTGCGAGCGATGTGTACCTGCGGCTACATCTGCTCTCCCACCGCCACCTGCGGCCACGCACGATCAACCTCGACGGCATCTTCGGGCAACTGGCCAACGTGGCGTGGACGAACCTCGGCCCCGCTCCGGTGGACGGCATCGAGGAACTGCGCTGGCGGGTGCGCCATGACGGCGGCGTACTCAGCGTGCATGGCCTCGACAAGTTCCCCCGTATGACCGACTACGTCGTGCCCACCGGTGTTCGCATCGCGGATGCCGACCGTGTGCGCCTCGGCGCGCACCTCGCTGCGGGTACCACCGTGATGCACGAAGGATTCGTCAACTTCAACGCCGGCACGCTGGGCACCTCGATGGTCGAGGGCCGCATCGGGCAGGGCATCATCGTCGGCGACGGCAGCGACATCGGCGGTGGCGCCAGCATCATGGGCACGTTGTCGGGTGGTGGCACAGAACAGGTCACGATCGGCGAACGCTGCCTGCTGGGAGCGGAGGCCGGCATCGGCATCAGTCTCGGCGACGAGTGCGTGGTGGAGGCCGGCCTGTACGTCACCGCCGGCACGCTGGTGGCACTGCACGGCGCCTCCGGAGTGCAGGTCGTCAAGGCCCGCCAGCTCAGCGGCAAAGGTGGCCTGCTCTACCGCCGCAACAGCCAGAGCGGCGCGGTGGAGGCACTCCCCCGCTCGGCAAAGTGGGACGGCCTCAACGCCGCGCTGCACGCCAACTGACCCCGTTGACAGCATCGGCGGTGAGCTGTCCTCCACCGGCACGTCAGCGCCGAAGCTCAGGCTTCGCGTTCACAGCCTTCGATGTGGTCGTTCACCAGGCCCATCGCCTGCATGAACGCGTACATCGTGGTGGGGCCGACGAAGCTCCAGCCGCGCTTCTTCAGATCCTTCGACATCGCGACCGACTCGGGGCAGGTGGCGTACAGCTCGCCGTTGGCCGTGAGCCGCGACTCGCGCGCCGGGCGGTACTGGGACACGTAGTCGTGGATCGATCCGAACTCCTCTCGCCACGCGAGCGCGCGCCCAGCGTTGTTGATCGGGCTCTCGATCTTGCCGCGGTGGCGCACGATGCCGGCGTCGGAGAGCAGTCGCTGCACGTCGCCGTCGTCGAACACCGCCACCTTCTCGATCTCGAAGCCGGCGAAGGCGGTACGGAAGTTCTCACGCTTGCGCAGGATCGTGATCCACGCCAGCCCGGCCTGGAAGCCTTCCAGGCACAGCTTCTCGAACAGCCGCACATCCGCCGTCGCCGGGTGGCCCCACTCGTGATCGTGATAGTTCACGTACACAGGGTCGTCGCCGCACCACCAGCACCTGGTGACGCCATCGCTGCCCACCCGAAGCCGTTCCACACCCATCCGGCCAAGGTAGCAAGCGACGGCGCGGGCATCACGAACGCAACTCGACATGGCGAACGGCCCACTCTGTCGGCAATGATCACCCGCGTGATTCACCACTACCTCGCCGCCCGTGCGGAGCTCGACGCCCCCGGTTCGCCATTCGCCACCACCACCATCGACGTGCGTGGCGTGAAGATCAAGGCGTTTGCAGCATCACCGCCCAACATGCGGGTGCTGTGGGAGAACTCGGTCGGCCACGCCGACAAGGACTACCTCGTCTACGAGGACGAGCGCTACACCTACGCCGAGATCCATGCGCAGGTGCGCAAGCTTGCCCATCACCTCGTCGCCAACGGTGTTCAGGCCGGCGATCGTGTTGCTGTCGCCATGCGCAACTACCCCGAATGGGTCGTGAGCTATTGGGCATCCGTGTGCATCGGCGCGGCGATCGTCGGCATGAACGCGTGGTGGACGCCGCCCGAGATGGAGTACGCACTGAACGACTCCGAGCCGAAGGTGCTCCTGGCCGACGACGAGCGGCTCGAGCGGCTTCACCACATGCCGGCCCAGCGGCCGATGCACATCATCAGCGTGCGCACCGAGCGCTCGGCTCCGGGCGGCGCCACCGCCTGGGCCGACGTGATGGGCGCCGACGACCCGGGCACGCTGCCCGACGCCGCGATCGACCCCGACGACGACGCGACCATCTTCTACACGTCAGGCACCACCGGGTTCCCCAAGGGTGCGCTGCTCACTCACCGCGGCTCGGTGCACAACATCTTCAACATCATCGCGATGAGCATGGCGACCACGATGGCAGAGCAGAAGGCCATCGCGGCCGGCGACGTACCAGCGCCCACCGAGGCTCCGCCCGCACCGTCGCAGCCGGTGTTCATGGCCCCCACGCCGCTGTTCCACGTCACCGCCTGCAACTGCCTGTTGCACCCGGCGACGGTGGCCGGCGCCAAGGTGGTGCTCACCTACAAGTGGGATCCGGGTCGTGCACTGGAACTGATCGAGCGCGAGGGCGTCACCAACTTCTCCGGGGTGCCGACGATGAGCCGCGAGCTGTTGCTGCACCCGGATTGGGCAAAGCGCGACACCTCCACGTTGCAAGGGATGGGCGGCGGCGGCGCGCCGTTGCAGCCCGACCTGGTGGGCAAGATCGCCGGCGCGTTGAAGAAGGGCCAACCCTCCACCGGCTACGGCATGACCGAGACCTGCGGCATCATCACTGCCAACGCGGCTCGCTGGTTCGTGGCCAAGCCCGAGTCGTGCGGTCCTGTCGTGCCCACGCTGGACGTCAAACTGGTCGACGAGGACGGCAACGACGTCGCACCAGGGCCTACGGCCGTGGGCGTGCTGTGCGTACGCGGCGCCGTCGTGATCAAGGGCTACCTGAACCGGCCCGAGGCCACCCACGACAGCATCCGCGAGGGTTGGCTGAACACCGGCGACATCGCCCGCATCGACGAGGACGGCTTCGTCTACATCGTCGACCGCGCCAAGGACATGGTGCTGCGCGGCGGCGAGAATGTGTTCTGCAGCGAGGTCGAAACTGCCATCTACCACCACGACGCCGTAGCCGAGGCAGCCGTCTTCGGCATCCCCGACGAGCGCTTGGGAGAGGACGTCGCCGCCGTCATC
Organism: Ilumatobacteraceae bacterium; assembly: GCA_031420675.1. Taxonomy (GTDB): domain Bacteria; phylum Actinomycetota; class Acidimicrobiia; order Acidimicrobiales; family Ilumatobacteraceae; genus UBA668. The sequence continues at coordinate 11,317 of JANONE010000470.1, forward strand.
GTCTTGCGTCCGGATGCACACTTGTCGGCTGAGCAGCTGCAGCACTTCCTCGCCGCCAGCCTTGCGAAGCACAAGATCCCCGCCCGCATCTGGTTCCGCGAGGAGGCCCTGCCACGCAACGCCAACGGCAAGTTCCTCAAGCGGGAACTGCGTAAGGAACTGGTGGGCGAGTGAGCCCGACACACAGCGGCCCGACACACAGCAACACGGCGCGCAACGGCAGTTGCGAGATCCACTACGACACGTTCGGCGACCCCGCGAACCCGACGCTGCTGTTGGTGAACGGGTTGGGCAGCCAGTGCATCAACTACCAAGACGGGTGGTGCGAACTGTTCGCATCGCACGGGCTGCAGGTGGTGCGCTTCGACAACCGCGACGTCGGGCTGAGCAGCAAGTTCGACGATGCACCCAAGGGTGTGCACGGCGAGGCGTACACCATCAGCGACATGGCCGCCGACGGCTTCGCCGTGCTCGACGAGCTCGGTGTGGAACATGCGCACATGATGGGCCTCTCGATGGGTGGGATGATCGTGCAGACGATGGCCATCGAACACCCGCACCGACTGCGGACGATGACGTCGGTGATGAGCACCACCGGCGAAGCGGCGTACCGCAAGAGCACGCCGCGCGCCACCGAGCTCCTGCTCGCTCCCCCTGCCATCGACCGCGAGGGGTTCGTACAGCAGTGGGTCGATGGGCTGCACGAATGGGGCAGCCCAGAGTTCGCCGATGAGGCCCGCTGGCGCGCCGATGCCGAGCGCGCCTTCGACCGATGCTTCCACCCGGGTGGCTCGACGCGGCAGTACCTCGCCGTTCTTGCCGGCGGCTCGCGGGCCGAGAAGCTGGCGAAAGTGCGGGTGCCGACGCTGGTGTTGCACGGTGACAAGGACACGTTGATCGACCAGATCGGTGGTCGCCGCACGGCGGAGCTGATCTCCGGCGCCCGCTTCGAGCTGATCGAGGGCCTGGGCCACGACTATCCACCGCAGCTGTGGCCGCAGTGGACCGACCTTGTCGTCGGCCACATCCGGAGCCACACGTGACCCCTGACGAGCTCGCCGGCGTCATCCGTTCCCGGCGGACCAGCATGCTCGTGGACAAACAGCGGCCGGTGCCGCGCGCCATGGTGCAACAGCTCTGCGACCTTGCCCAGTGGGCACCGAACCACAAGCGAACGTGGCCCTGGCGGTTCGCGGTCGCGGAAGGTGACGGGCGTGCACACCTCGGCGAGGTGATCGCCGACTCGATGGAGCTGCACGGCGACCCGCCCGAAAAGGTGTCGAAAACTCGCGGCAAGTACCTGCGCACGCCGACCACACTGATCGTCGGCGCGGCCCCCGGCGACAGCGATCTGCGCACCGCCGAGAACCGCGACGCGGTGGCTGCGGGGGTGCAAAACATTTTGTTGACCGCCAGTGCGAACGGTCTGGCCAGCTACTGGAGCTCGTGCCCGAAGGGCGCGAACGAGGTGGTGGCCGAACTGTGCGGCTTCGAACCCGGCACCATCGTGGTGGCGCTCATCTACCTCGGATGGGCGACCGAGAACGTCATCGCTCCCGAGCGCCCATCAGCGCTCCTTCACCAGATCGACTGACGGCGCAGGTCGTTCGCCGGCGCGGGTCGATCGCCGGCGCTCAGTCCTGCACCACCCGCTTGACTGCGGCTGCGGCGAGGGCGCGGGCGCTGGCCTTGTCCGGAGTGGTGACGGAGAAGTAACCATTGCTCGCCTGCACGATCACCTCGTAGGAGTCGTCGCCGCGGGCCACCCCGATGGCCGCTTCCCCGAGATCGCTGAACTTGTCGATCTCCTGAGCGGTCGTGACGGGATGGTCGAAGTCCACCGCTGCCGCCGCCTTCACGATGATCACGTAGTCGGTGCTGCCAGCATGCACTTCGTAGCCACATGCATCCTGATTGAGACTCGTTGCGGCGGTGAGCCTGCCGGTGGCGACACCGCCGATCGTGATGGCCGCGAAGTCGGCGGCAGTGAGCGCGGTGCAGACGTCCCCGCCGAACATCGTGCCAGGGGCCAGTGGAACCGTGTCGTCTCCCGGCACCGTGTCGTCCAGGACGGGCAGCAACGTTCCCGGCTCACTGGCCAAAGGCACCGGACCGACCGTGTCGGGTGGCAGCGTCGTCTGGCCGCTGCAGGCCATCAGCGACAGCAGCGCGGCGGAGAGGGGCACCGCAGCGCGCATCTTCATCGACCACGAAACTATCGCCGGGTCGACCACGAATGGATTGCGACGGGCTCAGCGGCCGGGTTGGTAGACGCCGAAGACGTCGCGCAGGGCGTCGCTGACCTCGCCCAACGTCGCGTCGGCGCGTAGTGCTTCCTTCATCGGGTACAGCAGGTTCTGGGTGCCGCGAGCTGCTTCGGCGACACCCGCCAGGCGCGCCTGCACGAGTGCCTGATCTCGATTCGCCTTGTAGGTGGCAAGGCTTGCGAGCTGTCCCTTCTCCAGCGACGGGTCGTTCGGCGCGATCACGAACTCGGGCTCGTCATCGACCATGAACTTGTTGAGGCCGACGATGACACGCTCGTCGTCGTCGATGCTCTTGGTGTACTCGTACGCCGCCTGCTCGATCTCGTCCTGTTGGAAGCCGCGCTCGATCGCCTCCACGGCGCCACCCATCTCGTCGATGCGCGCGATGTACTCCCACGCCAGCCGCTCGATCTCGTCGGTGAGCGTCTCCACGAAGTAACTGCCGGCCAACGGATCCGGGGTGTCGGCGATGCCGCTCTCGTAGCCGATGATCTGCTGGGTGCGCAAGGCGATGCGAGCGGCGCGTTCGGTGGGCAGGCTCAGTGCCTCGTCGTAGCCGTTGGTGTGCAGGCTCTGCGTGCCACCCATCACCGCCGCCATGCTCTGCACCGCCACGCGTACGATGTTGTTCTCCGGCTGCTGGGCGGTCAGCGTGCTGCCACCCACCTGTGCATGGAAGCGCAGCAGTTTGCTGGCCTCCTTCTTGGCGCCGAAACGCTCGCTCATCAGCTTGTACCAGATGCGACGCGAGGCACGGAACTTGGCGACCTCTTCGAAGAAGTTGTTGTGGGCGTTCCAGAAGAAGCTGAGGCGTGGCGCGAACGCATCGACGTCGAGGCCCGCTGCGATGGCGGCCTCCACGTAGGCGATGCCGTTCGCGATCGTGAAGGCGATCTCTTGCACGGCCGTGCTGCCGGCCTCACGGATGTGGTAGCCGGAGATGCTGATCGTGTTCCACTTCGGCACGTTCGCGGCGCAGTACTCGAAGATGTTGGTGATGATCCGCATGCTCGGCTTCGGCGGGTACACGTAGGTGCCGCGTGCGATGTATTCCTTCAGCAGGTCGTTCTGGATGGTGCCGCTGATCGCGGTGGCAGGAACGCCTTGCTCCTGGGCCACCAGCTCGTACATCAGCAGCAGGATGGCGCCGGTGGAGTTGATGGTCATGCTGGTGCTGACCTTGTCGAGCGGCAGGTCGGCCAGCAGCTGACGCATGTCGGCCATGCACGAGATGGCCACCCCCACCTTGCCCACCTCGCCCTCGGCACGCGGGTGGTCGCTGTCGTAACCCATCTGCGTGGGCAGGTCGAACGCGCAGCTCAGCCCGGTCTGGCCGGCCTGGAGCAGGAACTTGAACCGCTCGTTGGTGCTGGCCGCCGTTCCGAAGCCGGCGTACTGCCGCATCGTCCACAACTTGCCCCGGTACATCGTGGGGTACACGCCGCGGGTGTACGGCGGCTGCCCCGGTGCGCCCAGCTGTGTTGCCGGGTCCCAGCCCACCAGATCGGAGGCGTCGTACAACGCCCTCACTTCGATGCCGGAGTCGGTTCGCTTCACTGCGCTCATCAATCGCAAGCGTAGGTCGCCCGCGACCGCGTCCGGCCACGCGAAGGCGGTGCGCCCCACTCGAGGTCGGTGACGAGGAACACCCCTTTCTGTCGCGCCTCGACCACGATCTCTCGTGATCAGGGCCGTGACACGGACAACGAGACAGGACACGGGCGGCCGGTGTACTGCTGGCGGCGACCGTCACCGGCACGGGGTGGCTCTCGCCATTACCGCGCGGCGATGAGCGCGATCTCCATCTTCCACTCCGGCCGTGCGAGCGCGGCGACGGTGACCAAGGTGCTCGCTGCTCGGTGACCGCCCAGGACGCGATCGCGGGCCCCCATCACGGCCGGCAGTTCCTTCAATTGGTCGGCCACCACGTAGGTCGTGACGCTGACGACGTCGTGCGGCTCCATGCCGGCCTCGCGCAGGATGGCGAGCAGGTTGATCCACACCACTTCGGCCTGCGCCTCGATCGTGGACGGCACCGTGCCATCGATCTGGATCGGCACCACACCGCTGGTGTGCAACCAGCGCATCGAATGCTCGCTGACCACCGCTTGCGCGTAGTTGGCGGCGGGCGGGGCAATCGAGGCAGGAGCGATCTCACGATTCATCCCGCCCATCATGGCCCGAGTGTCAACAACCCTTGGGCGGCGTAATGTGACGCCATGGCCGTTACCGAATCAGGCATCCGCATGATCGATGGGGTGGAGCTCACTCCCAAGGACGTCAACCTAACGTTGCCCGCACCATTCGCGACCGTCGAGGAAGAGCGGCTCCATCGCAAGCAGAAGCTGGCCGGGGCACTTCGCATCTTCGGCCGCGTCGGGTTCGGTGAAGGCGTCGCGGGGCACATCACCGTGCGCGACCCCGAGTTCCCCGAGTACTTCTGGGTCAACCCGTTCGCGATGAGCTTCCGTCACGTGAAGGTCAGCGATCTCCTCCTCGTCGACCATTCGGGCAACGTCGTCCACGGCAAGTACCCCGTCAACCGTGCCGCCTTCGTCATCCACTCGGCGGTGCATGCGGCGCGGCCCGACATCGTGGCCGCGGCGCACAGCCACAGCGTTCATGGCAAGGCGTTCAGCTCGCTGGGGATTCCGCTCGACCCGATCACCCAGGACGCCTGCATCTTCTACAACGACCACACCGTCATCCAGGCACAGGGCGGCAGGGTGGTGTTCGACATCGAAGCCGGCAAGGAACTGGCCGCCCACTTCCCCACCGGCAAGGCCGCCATCCATCAGAACCACGGCCTGTTCACGGTCGGCCAGACCGTCGATGAAGCCGTCTTCTGGTTCCTCAGCATGGACCGCAGTTGTCACGCGCAACTGTTGGCCATGGCCGCCGGCACACCGAAGCTGATCGATCACGAGTCCGCCGACTACACCCAGAAGCAAACGGGACACCCGCTGGCCGGGTGGCTCAGCTTCCAGCCGTTGTGGCAGGAGATCTGCCGCACCGATCCCGACCTGTTCGACTGAAGCCGCCGGCCACGCCGGCTTGTATGCGCACGCCTGGGCAGTTCGTTCGCACCGCCTCACCAGAGGCGCTGTTCGCCATCGCCGGGATTTCGCAGTACACGGGAGCCGTCGTCGCAGTCAACCTGTTCGAGGAGGTACGGCCGGCGACGGTTGCCTGGTTCCGCGTGATGTCCGCCGCCGCGTTGTTGCTGGCGATCTCGTGGCGGCACCAGAGTGGCGGCTGGACCCGGCGCGATCTCATCAGCGCCGTCACATTCGGGATCGCGACGGCAGCGATGAACCTGTTCTTCTACCTCGCGATCGACCGGCTGCCGTTGGGCAAGAGCGTGGTGATCGAGTTCATCGGGCCGATCGGCGTCGCCGCCGCGTTCACCCGAACAGTGCGCAACTCGGCTGCGCTCGCGCTGGCCGCGATCGGCGTGATCACGTTGTCGGGCGTGGAGATCGGCGGCGAGCCCCTCGGTATCTTCTTCATCCTCGCGGCCTCGGCGATGTGGGCGGTGTACATCATCCTCGGCCGGCGAGTTGCGCACCTCGATCGGGGCGTGGCGGGCCTGGGTGTTGGGCTGGCGATCGGCTCAGTGGTGATCATGCCGTTCGGGGTCGTCGGCAGCGGCGAGGTGTTCGGAAGCGGCCGCCTGCTGCTGCTGTGCATCGCGGTTGGAGCCCTGTCGTCGGCCATCGGCTATGGCATCGACCAGGCCGTGATGCGCCGCATTCCTGTTCGCAGATTCGCCGTGCTCCTCGCCCTGCTGCCGGTCTCGGCGATGGTGCTCGGCTACATCGCCCTCGGCCAACAGCCGACGGCAACCGACCT
>JANONE010000471.1:0-2931 GCA_031420675.1 Ilumatobacteraceae bacterium
CGGACTTCGGCCGCGTCGGCCTTGCACATGTTGAGCACCTTGTCGGTGATCTGCTTGATCTCATCTCGTGAATAGGCCATTTTCGATGATCCTTGCCGGGATCCGGGATTCGGGATCCGGTTATTTAAACGCCGTTCCAACCATGATCTTGCGCATGAGAATGGGCGAGGCACCGTGCGACGGGCGGTTCGACTGCACCGGCTGCCCCTTCGCATCCCCGCCCATGCCAATGTGCTTCCATTCCTCGGGCGGACCCACCGCGTCGAGGTTGGCCCAGAAATCCGTGGTGATAGCGTTGTAGGTGAAGTCGGTCACCATCCGCGTTCTCTTGCCGTTCTTGATTTCCCAGAAGCAGTCGCCGCCGAACTGGCCGTTGTAGCGCTGCTGGTCAATGCTGAAGCTGCCCTGGCCGTCCACGAGCACGCCGTCCTGGATGCTCGCAATCATCTGGTCGAGCGTCGGCGATCCCTTCGGCCCCGGCTCCATCTGGATGTTGGGCATGCGGAGGAACGGATAGTTCCGCCAGTGATTCGCAAAGGTGCAGCCACGCGACGTGGTCTCGCCCATGTAGTGCGCGGTTTCGCGATTGGTCTGCAGGCCCACCAGGATGCCGTCGCGGACGATCGGCCACTTCTGCGCCTCGACGCCATCGTCATCAAACCCCACGGTCGACGCGCCGCCAGGGTGCGTACGATCGGCGGTGATGTTGAGGTGCTTCGAGCCGTACTTCAACTTGCCGACATCGCTCAGCTTCACAAAGCTCGTGCCCGCGTAGTTGGCTTCGTAGCCGACGATGCGATCGAGTTCGGTGGGGTGCGCGATGATTTCGTGGATGGTGAGGGCCGAGTGGTTAGGCAGAAGGATGAGGTCCTTCAGGCCTGACCCCACCGGCTTGGCCATGGCGAACTCCACCGCCTCGGCCGCCACCCGCTCCGCATGGCCCTTGAGATCGTTGTCGGTCACGAACTCCCAGCCACGTGTTTCAGTGCCGGGATCGAAGGTGCGCGTCTTGACGACGCCGTCCTTGCGCACCGTGGCGCTGATGGCAGCGGCGGTGTAATAGAAGACCTGCTCGATGAACGACCCTTCAGAGGTGGCCAGGAACTTCCACTCGTAATTGAAATTGACGGCCGCATTGCCGAACATCACGTCCGGGTTCTTCTGCATGGTGCGCGTCACATCAACCAGCAACGCCACCTTGTCTTCGAGGGGGATGCTCCACGGATCCACCTTGATCGGCGTTTGCCAGAACGTGTCGTAGGCCTTCACGGGCGCCAATCGCACGTCGAACTTCTTGGCGGTGGCGCTGGCCTTCGCCACCTCCGTCGCCAGGCCGACGACCCGCTTGATTTCCTCAGGGTTCACCTTGGGGCTGCTCGAGAAGCACCACACGCCCGAGTGAATCACCCGGACGCCAAAGCCATAGGTGTCTTCGTCACCGAACTGGCCGAACCCAATGTTGCCGCCGCTTTGAATGTCGCCATTGCGAACCGCCACGCCATTCGAACGATTCAGTGTGAAGCGAATATCCGCGTAGCTGCAGCCCAGCCGCCTGGCGTCGCGCAACGCATCTTCCGACCACGTGCGGTAGTTCGGATTCCTGACGGCCGGAAACGGCGTGGTGGTTTGCCTGGCAAACACGGAAGGGCCAAGGCTCAGACCAATGGTGCCCAGGCCGAGGGTCTTGGCGAAGTCGCGACGAGACTGCATGACAGGTTCACTCTACCTCAGTCCGGAGCGGCGCCGCAGCCACCACTCCATGGCGAGGCACGTGACAAACGGAAACATCCACCACGGCGAACGCATGGGATGAACGGGTGCCGGTCGCGCGCGTTCCAGCACGCCGGCGATCAGCGCGGCCGCGACCCGGCGTTCATCACCGGCGAACGCGACGACGCCGCCAGTCCGCAGCGCGGAGCGCTCGAGCTTCGACCGGACCGCGCTCACACTGCGGGTGGCGCCAGCGGTTACGGCGACGCCACCAACAGCGGTGGGGCCGCCTTCAACCATCGTGCGAACCTGGCAAGGCTCGCTGCCCTCGACGGAAAAGGTGCCGGCGAACACGCCGGCGTCGCCCTCGGGCCACACGCGAACCACCTGGGCCGCGCGGTTTCCGCAGGCCACCGTCGCCGTGATGGTGCGCGACGCCGAAGGGTCCATCTGGCGATGCCGCACGACGAACGGCGCGTCGGTGCCCGGCGCGGCAATCGGACGCGCGAACAGAAGGCGGAGCGACGCGCTGGCGGCAGCCGACTCGAGCACCAGCGAACGCCAAAAGCGATCGAAGACGCCGCCATCGGTGTCGCGATAGCGCCAGGCATCCATGGCGCCCGAGACCACGATTCGGCCGTGGCCGGTCGGTGACAGCACAATCACCGGACTGCCCTTCACGGCGCCCAGCACGATGTCGAACGGCGACGCCGCGGACAACCGCAGCGTCTCTGACGCACGGAGGACGCCCGCTGGCGAGGCCGACGCCTCAAGGTGCTCAGTCCAGCGCCCGCTCAACAGGCGCGTGGCCGCTCCAAACAGCGCTCGGTCCGGCAGCAAGATCAGTGTGCCGCCTCGCTCGCGCACGAATCGCTCGAGCAGCGTGACGTCGCTGGAACTCAGGCCCTCAGGGCTGCCGACCATCACCACCGGAACGGCGTCCAGCGTCCGCGCATCAAGCCGGCCACCGGCCGTACCGGCCGCGAGTGATGGGCCAAGTGCCACCCGATGGTCAACCTGGAACCGCGGATCGTCTTCAAGGGCGCGCCGCACGAAGGTGCTGGCCCAGGACGGTCGCGGGTCGAATACCAGAACCGCCACGCGGCTGGACGACACCGTCACGCCGATGTCAACCGCGTTATCGAGCGCCGAGGCCTCGCCCTCGAAGGGTACGGCCACGGTCGTGAGCGCACGCGGACCCTCCGCCAACGACCACCACGG
>JANONE010000472.1:0-12942 GCA_031420675.1 Ilumatobacteraceae bacterium
CCTTCGCCAGCATGCAAGCCGGCGTCAACCACCTCGGTGGCGTCGATGGCCTGGAAGTCGACGCCGGTCGTGAGTTCATGCCGTGCGGGCAAGGTGTCGGCGCGATCGACACGCTCGTGCCCGCCGGCGACATCGTGCGCAGCATGGTCGCCGAAGCCGAGCGGATGATAGAGCGCATCGCAGCCGTGCGTAGATGAGCGAGGCGAACGACGTCATCGCCGGCCACGTAGGCACGGTGTGGGCGAACGACGTGCTGCCCATGTTGCACGACTACATCCGCATCCCGTGCGTGTCCCTGGCGTTCGACCCGGACTGGAAGGCGCACGGCTACCTCGACCAGGCGGTCGAGATGATCCGCGCCTGGAGCGCGGCCCGCACGATCGCCGGCCTCACTGTCGAGGTGCACGAATTGCCCGGGCGCAGCCCGCTGATCGTGGCCGAGATCCCTGCGTTCAACGTCGAGCAAGCGACGTGCCCCGCCGACGACACGGTCCTGCTCTACGGCCATTGCGACAAGCAGCCGGAGATGACCGGCTGGCGCGAAGACCTCGGTCCCTGGAAGCCGGTGCTCGAGGGTGACCGCCTGTACGGCCGCGGTGGCGCCGACGACGGCTACGCCGCGTTCGCCTCGTTGCTGGCGATCGAGGCGGCCCAACTCGCCGGCATGCCGCACTCGCGTCTGGTCGTGCTGATCGAGGCGAGCGAGGAGAGCGGGAGTCCGGACCTGCCCGCGTACTTGGAAGCGCTCGCCGATCGCATTGGTTCTCCCACGCTGGTGCTGTGCCTGGATTCGGGCTGCCTCGACCACGAGCGCATGTGGGTGACCACCTCGCTGCGCGGCCTGGTGGGTGGCGACCTACGGGTCGACATCCTCACCGAAGGCGTGCACAGCGGCGAGGCCAGCGGCGTCGTGCCCTCGTCGTTCCGCATCGCGCGCATCCTGCTCGACCGGCTGGAGAACAGCGCCTCCGGCGAGCTGCTGCTGCCTGAACTGCACACGGAGATCCCCGCGGATCGGCGGGCGCAAGCCGCCGAGACCGCCGCCGAGTTCCCGATCGGCGGTCACTTTCCGTTCGTGGATGGCGCGCAACCGATGGTGCACGATTCGACCGAGCAGTTGCTCGCCCGCACCTGGCGGCCCTCATTGAGCATCACGGGGGTGGATGGCATTCCGTCGGTGGACCTGGCCGGCAACGTGCTGCGGCCGCACACCACATTGCACCTCAGCATCCGCCTGCCACCCACCTGCGATGGCGAGCGCGCGCTGGCAGCGATCGGACACGCCCTGACCACGGACCCTCCGTACGGCGCACGAGTCCAGTTCCTGCACGGTCACACCGGCCCCGGATGGAACGCTCCCACGTTCGCTCCGTGGCTGCAGGCGGCACTGGACGAGGCGAGCACGATCGCCTTCGGCAAGCCGACACGTGCGTTCGGCGAGGGCGGCTCGATCCCCTTGATGGGCATGCTCGGTGAGATGTTCCCGGCCGCGCAGTTCGTGATCACGGGCGCGCTCGGCCCGGGCTCCAACGCGCACGGACCAAACGAGTTCTTGAACGTGCCGACGGCGCGCAAGCTCACCGAGTGCCTCGCTCACCTGTTGCACGCACACGCCACACGATGAGCGACGATCGCCGATGATCAAGCTTCTTCGCGCCAACGCGGACCTGAGGTGGTTGTTCATCGCCCAGGTCATCTCGTTCATGGGCGACTGGTTCACCTTCGTCGCCGTGACCGGCATCATCAAGGACGCGACTGACAGCGAGTTCCTGGTGTCGCTTTCGTACGTCTCGTTCACGTTGCCCGCGTTCCTCGCCTCCCCGATTGCCGGCCCGGTGGTGGATCGGTTCGATCGCCGTCGACTGCTGCTGGTGGTGTCGGCGGTGCAGGCGGTCGCGGCACTGGGCCTGCTCACCGCGTCCGGCAGCATGATCTGGCCGTTGTTCGTGTTCCAGGGCGTCATCAGCGCGCTCGCCGCGTTCATCAAGCCGGCCATCGATGCGGGTGTGCCGAACCTTGCCCGCGACCCCGACGAGCTGCGCACAGCGAACGCTCTGTTCGGCAGCACGTGGGGGGTGATGCTCGCCGTCGGCGCGGCGGTGGGCGGCGTATTCAGCGAAGTCTTCGGCAGGCGAGCCGCGTTCCTTGCCGATGCGGTGTCGTTCGCTGTCGCGCTCGCATTCCTTGCTCTGATCCGCCGGCCGATGCAGGAACCGCAACACGCGCACCGGCCGGCGATGCGCCCGCTCGCCGACATGGCCGAAGCTGTGAGGTACGCGCGCAAGGACTCGGTGGTGCTGGCCCTCATCGCCAGCAAGTCGACGTTCGCGATCGGCGCCGGCACGGTGAGCCAGCTTCCCGTGTTGGCCACCTCGGTCTATGGCTGGAACGACGGCGGCACGGGCATGCTGCTCGCAGCACGCGGCGTTGGAGCCGGGCTGGGCCCGCTCATCGCTTCGCGTTTCACCGGCGGACAGCTGTCGAAGGTGCTACGCGTCTGCGGGCTGGCCGGCGTGGCCTTCAGCGTGTGCTACCTGGCGGCGGCGTGGGCGCCGGTCATCTATCTCGCCGCGGCGGTGATCGCGGTCGCCCACCTCGGTGGTGGCTCGCAGTGGATGCTGAGCACCTACGGCTTGCAGATGCGCACCCCCGACCACATTCGGGGCCGGGTGATGGCCGGCGACTTCGCGATCGTGACGTTGGTGATGAGCATCACCGGGCTCGGTGCCGGCGTGCTGTCGGAGGCCGTTGGCGTGCGTTGGACGATCACCGCGTTCGCGGGCGCCGCGGCAGTCGCCGGTTGCGCCTACTTCGTGGTGACTGGGCCCATCGTGCGCCGGCTCCAGCGCGAAGAGGCGGCTGCAGCCGGTTAGGCCTGCGGCCGCATCTTCTCGCGGGGGAGACGAATGGGCAGTTCCGCACGGATGAGGTCGTCGACCTCGTCGGGGATGTGCGTCGGGTAGTGCTTGGCCAGCACGTCTTGCACCTTCGCGATCGCGCGATCGATGACCTTCGGGCGCCCGACCTCGTTCCACTCCTTGGGGCTGAGGCGGTCGCCGACGGCCGGGTAGATGTACTCGGTCTGCATCAGCGCGAGCGTCTGCTTCGAGCCGAGGTAGTGGCCAGGACCGCCGATGACAGCAGCGCGGATCACGTCGAGCGACAGCGTGTCCTCGCTGACCTCGATGCCCTTGATCGTGCGCTGCACCGCTCCCACGATGTCGTTGTCGAGGACAACACCTTCCAGCGAGAAGCCGAGCAGGCTGCCGTGCATTCCGGCCGACTCGTAGATCAGGTTGGCCCCGGCGTTGCCGACCAGCGCGTGGTTGTAGCCCTTCTCGGCACCGGCCTGGGCATCGGGCATCTTCGCGTCGCTGATGCCCGACGACGTGCCGCCGGTGAGATCGTAGAAGTGGGCCATCTGCGCACACGCCGACGACAGCAGCGCCTGTTCCGGGCTGCCGCCCGACATGGCACCGCTGCGCAGATCGCTGACGAAGGGCCACAGGCCGAAGATGGCGGGGTGCCCGGGCTTGATCGCGTTCACGTAGGCGAGGCCGGCGAGCACCTCGGCCACCTCCTGCACGAGCGCGCCGGCGAGCGCGGCGGGGGCAGTCGCGCCCGCTTGGCCGGCCGACAGCAGCAGCACCGGCATGCCGCCGTGCACCGCCACCTCCAAACAGCGACAGGCATCGGCGGCGAACTTCAGTGGCGGCACCACGAAGCAGTTCGACTGGCTGACGAAGGGCCGCGCCCGCCACTTGTCCTCCCCGCCGGCGATGTGGTGCAACATCTTCAGCGACGCTTCCAGGTGGTCGGGGTGCACCCACGAGGTGCCGACGTGCTTGGTGGTGCCGGCCACGCTGAGGTAGCAGGTGTTGACGTCCATCTCCATCGGGTCTGGCAAGTCGCGAGGCACCACCGAGCGTTGGTAGAAGTGGATGTGCTCCATCGTGTCAACCAGGCGGGCGATGTCGTACGCGTCTTGCGACAGCGACTCGCGGTACTCGCCGGTGATCGGGTCGACGATGTACACCGCGGCGCCGGCGGTGCCGAAGTAGACCTTCTTGCCCCACGGCTCCATGTCGTACTGCGGGTCCTGAGCGTGGAGCGTGAAGTTGCGCGCGGCGATGGCCAACGTGTCCTCGATCAGCGAGCGCGGAAACAGCAACCGGCCGCCCTCGGTGAGCGTGGCGCCCTTGGGCAGCAGCACGTCGAGGCAACTGTCGATCGCGTCGGCGAGGCCGATGTTCTCCAAGACGTTCAACGCCGCCTCGTGCACCTTACGCACTTCGGCATCGGTGAGCGGCGTGTAGCGGCCGCCCACCATGCCAGGGTTGACCGGGCGGATGTCGCTGGCCAGCGGGGCCGCGCGCAGCGCCTGACGCGCGGCACGCCCGCCGCGACGACCCGACTGCGCCGCCGCCGGCGACGGCGCGGTGAGCCCGGAGGTGGTCATCTGTTGAACGTCGCTCATCTACTTCCCTCTGTCCGCCCCGTTGCGCTGTTCAGTGTGACGAGGTGGGCATTCTTCCAGTTCGAAGGGTATTCGACTGGTGAAGCCTTCGACCGCATCAGTAGTGCGGGGGCGTGATCACCCACAGCACCTTCACCGGGCTGTCTCCGCGATTGGCGCAGCGGTGGGCGTCGGTGCTGGAGAACGCGAAGCTGTCGCCGGAGTGCAGTTCGAAGTGACGTTCACCCACCCACAACTGCAACGTGCCCACCATCACCAAGCCGGCCTCTGCTCCGTCGTGGGCGTAGAACTCGCTGTCGGCCCCGGGGTGGATCGTGCTGATCAACAACTCCAGCGGGCCGGCCAAGTTCGGCGACAGCAGCTCCTCGGTGATGCCCAGGCCGGTGAACGTCAGGTTGCGGCGGTTGCCTGTGCGCACGATCACATCGCGTTCCGCCACCGGGCCCTCCTGGCCGCTGTGAAAGAACCAGTTCATGTGCACTCCGAGCGTGTCGGCGATCTGCTTCAGCACCCCGATCGGCAGCCGCGACACGTCGCGCTCGATCTGGCTGAGGTAGCTGACGGAGATGCCCACCGCCGCCGCCACGTCCGACAGCGTGCGGCCCTGAGCCTTGCGCAGTTCGCGGATCCGACCCCCGACGTGCGCGTCGGCGTCGTAATGGCCACCACTCGACGGCGACGTCGCCTCACGTGCGGTGCTCAGCGCTCTGATCGCCATGACGCAACGCTACGCCGCCGCCGGCGAAGCTCGCCGCGTCACGAACGCACCCTGGTGCTCTGCGGGTCGTACCACGGCTCCAGCGACACGCGGGCCGGCACCCGCTCGCCGGCCACTTCGATTTCGTACGAACCGCTCAGCACGTAGTCGCGATCGGCCAGGCCCGCTGCAGGGCCCGCGACGTAGCCCATGCCCAGCGATGCGTCGAGCGTGTGCCCATACATCCCGGAGGTGATGCTGCCGACGATGAGCCCATCACGCCAGATCGGCTCGTTGTGGTAGAGCAGCTTGTCGGGGTCGGCGAGCGCGAACTGCGCCAGTCGGCGCGTCAGCCCGGCCTGCTTCTGGGCGAGCAACGCTTCGCGACCGATGAAGCCACCCGGTTTGTCCCATGCGACAACGAAGCCGAGGCCCGCCTCGAGCGGGCTGTCGTCGGGCGAGATGTCGTGGCCCCAGTGGCGGTAGCCCTTCTCCATGCGCAACGAGTTGAGCGCGTGGTAGCCGGCATGACGCAGGCCGAACCCGGCGCCGGCGGCCACCAGCACGTCGAACACCCCCGTCGCGAATTCGGTGGGTATGTACAGCTCCCACCCCAGCTCACCGACGTACGTGAGCCGGCTGGCACGTACCCGTGCATAGGCGAGATCGATGTACCGCGAGGTGCCGAACGGGAAGGCCTCGGGCGAGAGGTCGTCGGCGGTGAGCGACTGCAGCAGCGCCCGCGAGTTCGGGCCCATCACGCTGAGCACCGCCCAGCCGGAGGTGACGTCGGTAACGATGGCCCGCGCATCGGCGGGGATGCGGTCCTTGAGGTAGGTGAAGTCGCGGACCTGTGTGGCGGCGGCAGTGACGATCAGGTATCGGTCGGTGGCCTCGCGCGTCACGGTGAGGTCGGCCTCGATGCCGCCACGCTCGTTGAGCCACTGGGTGTAGACGATCTTGCCCGCCGGCACGGCGACATCGTTGGCACACACCCTGTTCAGCACGGACTCGGCGTCGGGGCCCTCCAACACGAACTTGCCGAACGACGACTGCTCGAACAGACCGACCGCGTCGCGCACGGCGCGGTGCTCGGCGGCTGAGTAGGGGAACCAGTTCTGCTTGCCATAGCTGTACCGGTACACCGCTTCGACACCCTCGGGCGCGAACCAGTTGGTGCGTTCCCAGCCCGCCACCTCACCGAAGCACGCTCCCTTCGCGGCAAGACGATCGTGGAGCGGTGAGCGGCGCACTCCACGCGCGGTGGTGGGTTGCAAGAACGGCCAATGCATCGCGTACAGCAGCCCCAACGACTCCACCGTGCGGTCGTGCAGGTAGTTCGGGTTGCGCTGGAACGGCATCATGCGGCGGATGTCGACGTCCCACAGGTCCATCGGCGGGTGACCGTCGATGATCCAGTCGGCCAGCACCTTGCCCGCCCCGCCCGACGACTGGATGCCGATCGAGTTGAACCCGCAGGCCATGAACAGGCCCTTCACATCCGGCGACTCGCCCAGCAGGTACCGATCATCGGGAGTGAAGGCCTCGGGCCCGTTGAAGAACAGCCGGATGCCGGTCTCGGCGAGCAGCGGCATGCGATGCGTGGCAGCCTCGACCAGCGGCGCGATGTGCTCGAAGTCCTCCGGCAGCGAGTCGAAGCAGAACGACTCGGGGATGCCGCTGAGGCCCGCCCGCGAGCTCATGCCCCACGGCTTGGCGACGGGCTCGAACCAGCCGACCATCAGCTTGCCGGCTTCCTCCTTGAAGTACCCGCAGCCGTCAGGGTCGCGCAGCACCGGCATGTCGGGCGAGATGCCGGCCACGCCTTGGGTGACGATGTAGAAGTGCTCCGCTGCGTGCAGCGGCACCACCGCGCCCACCTGGTCGCCCAGCTCGCGCCCCCACATGCCGGCTGCGTTCACGATCGCGTCGGCACGAATCTCGCCCGCCTCGCCGTCGACCGAGAAGGTCACGCCGACGGCACGCCCGCGATCGGTGACGATGCGATCGACCTTCGCGTTCTCCACGATCCGCACGCCGCGGGCGCGGGCGCCCTTGGCCAGCGCCTGAGTGGTGTCGATCGGGTTGGTGATGCCGTCGTTGGGCAGGTGCACGCCGCCGACCAGGTCGTCGACGCGGGCCAGCGGCACCAGCTCGGCGATGCGATCGCGGTCGATGATGTTCACCTCCAGACCGAACACGCGGGCCATCGAGGCGCCACGCTTGAGCTCCTCGAAGCGTTCCAAAGTGGGCGCCACGCTCACCGAGCCGCGAGCGCGGAAGCCGGTGGCCTGACCGGTCTCCTCCTCCAGCGTCGCGAACAGGTCGGTGGTGTACTGCGCGAGGCGGGTGAGGTTGTGGGTGGCGCGCAACTGGCCCACCAGCCCAGCCGCGTGCCACGTGGTGCCGCAGGTGAGCTGCTTGCGTTCCAGCAGGACCACATCGGTGACGCCGCGCAGCGCCAGGTGGTACGCGATGCTGCAGCCGACGATGCCGCCGCCGACAATGACGACGCGGGCGTGACTGGGGAGTTCGGTCATGGTGAAGTTGCCTCCGGCGAATGCGCGTGCGACACGAGCTGTGTAATTTCGTCTATCTTTACACAACAACACTCAGCCGGCGTCGGGCCGCATCCAGGGGGCACGCACATGAACGAGCACGCGAAGATCGTCATCATCGGAGGTGGCATCGCCGGCTGCAGCGCCGCCTACCACTTGGCGCTGATGGGCTGCACCGACGTGCTGCTGCTCGAACGCGACGAGCTGACCTCCGGCTCCACCTGGCACGCGGCCGGCAACGTGCCCACCTACAGCACCAGTTGGAGCGTGATGAAGGTGCAGTCGTACTCGGCGGCCCTGTACCGTGAGCTGGCCGAGGACCCCGACTTCCCGATCAGCTACCACGTCACCGGCTCCGTGCGCCTGGCCCACAGCCACGAACGCATCGCCGAGTTCCGGCACGTCACCAGCATGGCCAACGCGCAGGGCATGGGCTACGACATGCTCACCCCCGAGCAACTCGTCGAGCGCTACCCGCTGGTCGCGACGCACGATCTGGTGGGCGCGCTGTGGGATCCGCTCGACGGCGACATCGACCCCTCCCAGGTCACACAAGCCATGGCCCGTGCCGCCCGCGCGCGCGGTGCCCGGGTGCGTCGCTTCGAGCGCGTGCTGGGCCTGGTGCAGCATGCCAACCACAGCTGGACGGTCACGTCCCGCACCGCCGACGGCACCAGCCACACCGTCGACTGCGAGCACGTCATCAACGCCGCCGGCTACCGCGCCGGCGAGGTGATGGCGCTCATCGGCCGCCACCACCCCATCGCGCAGATGTCGCACCAGTACTACGTCACCGAGGAGATCCCCGAGCTCGCCGCCCGCGAGTTCCCCTTGCCGCTCTTGCGCGACCCCGACACCAGCTACTACCTGCGCCAGGAGCGCAACAGCTACATCCTCGGGCCGTACGAGTGGAAGGCCACCGCGATGTGGCGCGACGGCATCCCCGACGAGTTCGCGAACATGCTCTGGGGGGAAGACCTCGAACGGTTGGAGACGCAGATCCTCGACGCCGGTGAGCGGGTGCCCGTGCTCGGCGAGGCCGGCATCGCACGCGTGGTGAACGGCCCGATCCCCTACGCGCCCGACGGTAACCCGTACATGGGGCCCGAGCGCGGGCTGCGCAACTTCTGGCACTGCAACACGTTCAGCTTCGGCATCGCCCAGGGAGGCGGCGCCGGCAAGGCGATCGCCGAGTGGGTGTTGGAGGGCCGGCCCGAGTTCGACATCTGGAACATCGATCGCCGCCGCTACAAGGACTACGCGACCACGAAGTACACGATCGACAAGGCGATCGAGGTTTACCAGAACGAGTACGCGATGGGCTTCCCGTTCGAGGAGCGCCCGGCCGGTCGCCCGGCGTACACCTCGCCGTTGTACGAGACGCTGAAGGCGAAGGGCGCGTACTTCGGCGCCCGTGGCGGTTGGGAGCGGCCGACCTGGTTCGACACCGGCCATGGCACCGACACGGCCGTCACCGATCACTCGCTGTCCTTCTTCCGCACCAACGGCTGGCGCAGCGAGGTTGCCAAGGAGTGCGCTGCGGCACGCAACGGGGTCGCCGTGCTCGACCTGCCGGGCTTCACCAAGATCGAGATCCAGGGCCCCGGTGCGCTGGGCTACCTCGACCACCTGCTGTGCACCAAGCTGCCCAAGACCGGCCGGGTGTCGTTGTGCTACGCGCTGCTGCCCGATGGCAAGGTGCTCAGCGAGTTCACGCTCACCCGCCTGGCCGACGATCACTTCTACGCAGTCGGCGCCGCCAGCGCCGAGTGGCACGACCTCGACGTGCTCGAGGCCGCATTGCCCGCCGACGGTTCGGTGACGCTCACCAACGTGACCGCCGGCTACGGCTCGCTGATCGTCGTCGGCCCACGATCGCGCGACGTGCTCGCGCAGGTCACCGCCACGCCGCTCGACAACGCTTCGTTCCCTTGGTTGTCGGTGCGCGAGATCGAGACCGCAGCGGGCCCGGTCCGCGCGTTGCGCGTGAACTACGTCGGCGAACTGGGTTGGGAGCTGCACGCCGCCAACGATCAACTGGTCGCGCTGTACCACGCCATCTGGAAGGCCGGCGAGCAGTATCGCATCCGCGACTTCGGCATCTACGCGGTCGACAGCCTGCGCCTCGACAAGGGGTACCGCGGTTGGAAGCAAGACCTGGAGATCGGCTTCTCACCGTTCGACGCTTCCCTCGATCGCTTCGTCGACCTCACCAAGCCCGCCTTCGTCGGCAAGGAGGCGCTCGTCGCCGAGAAGGCGGCCGGCTCGCCATGGCGATTCGTCTCGATGACCTTGAACGATGACGGCGATGCCGATGCACCGTTCTGCGCGTCGATCTTCGACAGCAACGGCGAGCGCATCGGCCTCGTCACCTCCGGCGGGTGGAGCTTCACGCTCGGCAAGAGCGTCGCGCTCGGCTACATCCGGCCGCAGTTCCAGGCCGAGGGAACCGAGGTGCAGATCAAGATCTTCGGCGAGATGAAGGCCGCAACCGTCGGCCGCGAGCCGCTCTTCGACCCCGCCAACGAGCGCCTGCGCGCCTGACGGCGGCACACTCCCCCGCGCTCGCCCCGTCAGGCGAACGAGAGACTGGCCCCGGTGCCCACCTGCACGGCGTCGGCTGCCAATTTGGCGTGGTAGCTGCTGCGGGTGAGTGGGCTGGCTTCCACGTGGCCGATGCCCAGCGACTCACCGAACTGCTTGAACTGCTCGAACTCGTGCGGCTCGGCCCAGCGGGCAACTGGAAGGTGATTGGTCGTCGGCCGCAGGTACTGGCCGATGGTGACGATGTCGACTCCGATCGCAGCCAGGTCGTGGAGGAGCCCGTCGACCTCCTCGGTGGTCTCGCCGAGGCCGAGCATGAAGCCGGTCTTGGTGGTGAGCCCGGCTGCCTTCGCGCGCGCGAGCACCGCCAGGCTGCGGGCATAGCCGGCATTGGGGCGCACGGCGCGCTGCAGGCGGGCAACGGTCTCGACGTTGTGGTTGAACACGTCGGGGCGGCCGGGACCATGCGCAAGCAGCAGCGTCAGTGAGGCGTCGTCGCCCTTGGCGTCGCTGACCAACGCCTCGATCTTCGTGCCCGGCCGCGCCTGGCGGATCGCTGCCACGCAGGCAGCGACGTGCGCGAAGCCGCCATCGACGAGATCGTCGCGAGCCACCATCGTCAGTACCGCGTGAGCGAGGCCCATTTCGCGGATCGCGGCGGCGACGCGCGCCGGTTCGTCGGCGGCGGGCGCGATCGGCTTGCTCGTGTCGACGAGGCAGAAGCCACAGGCGCGGGTGCAGCGCTCGCCGAGCACCATGAACGTGGCCGTGCCATCGGCCCAGCAATCGCTCAGGTTCGGGCAGCCGGCTTCCTCGCACACGGTGACCAGCCCGTGCTCGCGCACCGTCTTTTTCAGGGCCAGCACCTCAGTGCCGATGGTCACCTTCGGACGCAGCCAGGCGGGTTTGCGGGTGGCGATCGCCAGCCCGTCGGTGACGCCGGCCTGCTGCAAGCGTGCCGCGGCCCGCACCACGCCTCCGGGACCCTCGCCGCGGGAGAAGGGGGACAGGTCGTCGGGGCGGTGCTTCCACGCGACGTCCTGCCGTTCGATGGCGCCACTCCCCCAGATCTCGCCGGCGCGACGAGCGACGACGCCGGCGACAGTCGCGAGGTCGGCAGTGATGCCTTCCTCTGCCAACGACGTGACCGGCTTGTCGCCGATGCCGCAGGGCACGATGTAGTCGCGCATGTAGCGCATGTCGGTGTGCACGTTGAGTGCGAAGCCGTGCATGGTGCGACCATGCGCGAGCCTTACGCCGATCGCGCAGATCTTGCGCGGATCGGGCCCGCTGACGCCGACCCACACACCGGGGTGGTCGTCGAGGCATCCGACATCGGCCACGCCCAGTTCCTGCAGCGTGGCGACGATGAGGCGTTGGATCGCACACACATGGTCACTCGCACCCAACGCGTTGGGTACGTTGACGATCGGGTAGCCGACCAACTGGCCCGGGCCGTGGTAGGTGACGTCGCCACCGCGCCTCACCGACACCAGCTCGGCAGCTACCGACGCCGGTTCCACCTTCACGTTGGCGAGGTCGGCCCGCGGGCCATGGGTGAACACGTGTGAGTGCTCGAGCAGCAGCAGGTGATCCTCCGAGCCGTGCTCGAACATCGCTTGTTGCAACGCCAGCGCTTCAAGGTATGGCACCCTGCCGAGCCAACGCACGTGCAAGGTCACGTCGTTCGCCACGACGTCGTTCGCCACGGCGTCTCAGAGCTCCTGCGACCAGTCGCGGGTCTCCAGCAAACGCTTCACCGCTACCAGGAAACCGGCAGCGTAGGCGCCGTCGAAGGCACGATGATCCCAGCTCATCGCCAGGTTGCCCACCGGATGGATCACGATGGCTTCGCCACCATCGGGCAGGTTGGCCACGACCGGCTTGCGCACGATGGCATCGGTGGAGAGGATGGCGACCTGCGGCTGGTTGATGATGGCCATGGTGAGCACACTGCCGGCCGAGCCGTTGTTGGTGATGGTGAACGTGCCGCCGCTGATCTCGTCGGGGCTGAGCTTGCGCGTCTTGGCCCGGCTCGCCAGGTCGTTGATCTCGCGCGCGATGGCGCGAAGGCGCTTGCTGTCGGCGGAACGCACGACCGGCACCAGCAGGCCCTGGAATTCAAGATCGACGGCGATGCCGATGTCGACGAAGTTGTGCACGATGAGTTCGCTCTCGCCCACGGTGGCGTTGAGGTGCGGGAAGTCGGCGAGCGCATCGACCACGGCACGGGTGATGAACGGCAGGTAGGTGAGGCTGAATCCCTCGGTGGCCTTCCACTCGCCCTTCACCTTGCCACGGGTGGCATCGACGTTGGCGAAGTCGACCTCGACCACGCTGAACGCGTGCGGGCTGACGTCCTTGCTCATGATCATGTGGCTGCCGGTGAGCTTGCGGATCTTGCTCAGCGCGACGGTGGAATCGCGCTCGCCGGTGTGCAGGACGGGGGCGGGCGCCGCGGGCGGGGCGGCCACCGGTGTTGCGGCCGGGGCGGCCACCGGTGTTGCAGCAGGCGCGGGTGCAGCCGGGGCCGGCGCGGCGACAGGTGCAGCGGGCACCGGGGCGAGGCTCTTCTTGTCGATGAAGTCGAGCACGTCGTCGCGAGTGATGCGGAAACCGGGGCCGGTGCCAGTGACCTGGTCGGGGTTGATGCCGTGCTCGGCAAC
>JANONE010000473.1:0-3070 GCA_031420675.1 Ilumatobacteraceae bacterium
AGTAGCGCTCGTTGTGGTTGGCAATCAGCGATCGAAGTTGGTCGAGGCGTTGGGCGGGCGTCATCTGTCAGTGTCGCCGGGCGAGCGCGACGACAAAACCGACCAGCGCGAGAAATGCACCACCGACCGACATCCAGGCGCCGACCAAGTAGGAGGGCGTGTCCAGCCTCATTACGACCCTGATCTCGGCGCGTTGCACCATCGACAGCAGGAGGTGGAACGCCAGCGCTGCGCACACAGCTCCGACGGCCGCAGGCCATCCGTACCTGCCTTTCGCGAGCGAGACCACGGCCGCCGCCGCAGCGAGCACGAGGAGGACCACCGCGACCTCCCACCGTTCGAACAGCAACGTGGCAAAGACCCTGTTTTGGTACCCCCACGGGATGGCGACGCCCACGCCGTGATATGTGTAATCGAACGAGAAACCCCGTACCGAGAGCAACGGCAGGAAGATGCCGACCGCCGAGGCGATGCACGCCACCAATGCAACGATGATCCATGCGACCGAAATCCGACGAACCACCGCGACAGGCGGCGGGCCGGTGCCGACCGCAGGCCCGCTGCCCGAGTCACTGGGCGGAGGCGGAGGTGGCGGTGGCGGCGGTGACGGCGGGACGGCGTTGCTCGGCTGGGGTGGCGCCAACGGCTGATCGGTCATGCGCGAATGCTACGCCTCACGCGACCGGCGCGAGACGAGCACACGCTCACTTGCGTCGCTTGGCCACCGTTGCGATGCCACCGGCAAGGGCGACGAGCGAGCCGACGAAGATAATCCACAGACCTGGCCCTCGCGATGCAGCGAAGCCCGTGGCATCGGCGAAGTCCAGCAGATTGCCCACATCGCCGATGTCGGCCACGGCCGCCAGGAGAGCGAACGCAGCAAAAACGATTGCGAGGATTGCAACGGCCAGCACCCTTCGTGCCACTAGTTGCGCAAGGCCGAAGCCCATGGCCAAGACACCGAGGAACACGAACACCGGCCCGTCCTTGGTGTCGTCGCTGCCGGCCGATGAGAAACCGGTGAAATTCTCGCCGTCGACCGTGAACCAGTTGAGAAAGGAACCGGTAATCAGCATTGCCCCGCCCAGAATGAGCAATGCCGAACCGACGGGGACTGCGGGCCGCGGCGGCTTCTGCCCCGCTGCATTGGCCCACGGCGTGTAGCCCGGCGGCACGTATCCCGTAGGCGGTGGCGGCGCACCGGGCGCACCGAACGGCGCTTGCGAAACGGGCGACGGCGGGGCCGGCGGGACGCTCGGGTTCGGGTTGAAGTCGCTCATCGCGGTGAGCATAGATCGGCCGCACGCGAGCGCTGTTGGTTATCACCGAGCCGCCGTTCAGGCGCCGAGCACCCACCGCGAGGCAGTGGCCTGATCGCGCACTCGGCGACCGACTTCGGCAGCGAAGCAATGCACTCGTTCGGCCACCGCCGGCGTGTGCGAGGCAAGCCCGCACTCGGGGGTGACGATGGCCTGCTCACGCAGCAGGGTGGGATCGGCGCCACGCTTCACGAGCTCGCACCACAGCGCGCACAGCTGGCGCCACGGACGCTCGGCGGAGGTGAGGATCGGGCCGGCCGTCGGCACCACGCCCCAGGCGATGTACCCGCCCTGTTCCATGAAGCGCATCAGGTAGCCCGCCGAGTCGGCGATCTCGGGTCGTACCGGCAGGGACAGGATCGCAGGGCCCGCAGCCAGTTGCGAGGGTATGTCGGTGAGGCCGCAGACGTGCAGCCCGGAGACCGCCGAACCCTCGACCATGGCGAGTGCACCCGAGACCAGATCGATCGCGGTGTCGGGTGCGATCGGGAAGCCGGGCTGCATCAGGTCGACGAGGGCCGGTTCCTCGATGAACACCATTTGCTGGCTCTGTGGCAGGGCGACCGACACCGCGTCGAGCAGATGTTGCAGTCGCGCGCGGACGCAACGCACGGCCGACTCGAACGCCTCGCTCATCGGCACGCCGGCACGCATGAGCGCCAGCCCGAAGCTGACAGGCCCGACGAACTGCCATTTGACCGGACCGGCGTACTGCTGCTCGTGAGCGAGCTCGAGAAAGGTCCGGAAGCCGACGAAGGCGTCGTGCTCGAGATCGGTGACGATCGGAGCGAGTGGATCGACCATGTTGGCATCGACGGCGATACTGCCGTACTGGCCGACGGTGATGCCCTGCATGCCCACCATGGCCTGTGCGATGGAGCCTTCGGCCGGCGACCGGCGCGGCAGCGCGGGGATCGCCGGGAGCTCCATGTGCTGCAACACGAACGCTGCTGCCTCGGCGGCGTCGCGGTGCGGAAGGCCGCCGATGCCGGTGGCGATACCACTGGGGAGTTGTGCTCGAAGCATTGGGGCCTCCTCTCGGCTCATTGACGCGACGTGTGGTCGTTGTTGGTTCCGTACGGCTTCATCGTTCCACGGTGACGTGATCTGTTTCGAAGCGTGACGCGTGATTGCAGATACGTTGGCCTGATGGGCACCCGTTCGACAAATCTGTGCCGGTGCCGATGAACGCCACTGCCGCCGCCAACCCCCACGCTCACCTGTGGGCATTGCGCGTACTCGCCGTCGCTCTGGCACCGTTGATGGGCCAGGCGATCAGCAGTGCCACCGATGGCCGGTCACCGGCCGCAGCCATGGTGGCCACCATCGCATGGGGCGCTGCGGTCGGATGCCTGGTGGTCGATCTGGTGGTGCCCAGCCCGTTGGGTCTCACGGTGTTGCGTCTCGTCCTGCCCGCAACCGTGCCCGCGGCCATCGTCGCTCTGGCCCTCGGCGCGACTCCTGCGTGGGGCGTGCCCGCACTCGCCGTCGCAGTCCTCGCCACCTTGGTGGCCTTCACCGCCGAGTCGGCAGAAGCGATGGTGCAAGGCTCCGCCTACGGCGACGAGCAGCGATTGCCGCTGCGCGTGCCGGCTGCACTGTTGCCGCCGATGGCGCTGTCGTGGATGGTGTGGTGCGCCGCCGTGCTCGCGGCGGTGCTGCTGCTGGCCGCGCGGCAATGGGTGCTCGGCACCGTGATCACGGTGGTCGCCGGTCTGCTCAGCTGGTTGCTGATGCGTCGTTTCCACCGC
>JANONE010000474.1:0-3569 GCA_031420675.1 Ilumatobacteraceae bacterium
CATTGGTGCGCCGCGATCACTTGGCCAGCGACGCCGGCGCGCAGGCCGTTGAGGATGCCGCGTGCCTGGTCTTCATCGAGACCCAGCTCGCCGACGTCGCCGCCAGGCTGGACCACGACCATATCGTCGACGTCATCCGCAAGACCGCCAACAAGATGAGCCCGGCCGCACTCGTGGCCGTGTCAGACATCCAACTCGGCGAACAAGAACGGGCGTTACTGGCAACAGCCCTGGGCTCTTGAACCGAGGCAGAGTCGCTACAGAACCGTTGCGTCGGCGATGATCGGCTCGAGGGTCAGCTCGGGTTCGTCACTCATCAGGCGCTGCAGGCGATAGCGGTTCTCGAACAAGGCCACCAGCGCACCATCGCCACGCGTGAGGATCCGAATGCCGCCGATCTGGCGCAAGCGCTCAACCGACTGCTTGTCGGTGAGGCGGATCGCCTGATAGGGGGCCGACACGATCTCCGTCGGCGCCCCGAACTCGCTGCCCAGGCGGTAGGCGAACACCTCGAACTGCAGCTGGCCGACGGCGGCGAGCACGTTCTCCACATCGCCCATGTCGGGGTCGCGCAGCACCTGCACCACGCCCTCCTCATCGAGTTGCTCGAGGCCCTTGCGGAACTGCTTGAACTTGGCGTTGTCCAGCGGCCGGGCGCGGGCGAACACCTCGGGGGCAAAGCGCGGGATGGGCGGGTAGGCGACGTGCGAGCCGGCATGGAGCGTGTCGCCCAGCTGCACGCCGGTTGCGTTCACGAGACCGACGACATCGCCGGGATAGGCGTCGTCGACCGTCTCACGATCGGGGCCGAATGCCGTGGTGGCGTACTTCGTGGTCATGTCGCGACCGGTGCGTGAATTGGTGACCGACATGCCGCGCTGGAAGTGGCCCGAGCAGATGCGCGCGAACGCGATGCGGTCGCGGTGTGAAGGATCCATGTTGGCCTGCACCTTGAACACGAATGCGCTGAACGGCGAATCGAGCGCGTGCGGTTGGTCGTCGCGATCGATGCGCGGCGACGGTGGGGGAGCGAACTCGACCACGGCCTCGAGCAGGGTACGTACGCCGAAGTTGGTGAGCGCCGACCCGATGAACAAGGGGGTGGACTCACCGGCGAGGAACGACGGCAGATCGAGGTCGGCGCCGATGGCGTCGAGCAAGCCGATCTCGTCGAGTGCAGTCTTCCAAGCACGGACCGACCCCGTGCCGGCTGCCGCCGCTGCCACCGCGACGTCGGATTCCTCCTCCAACGCCTCCGATGCGCCGCGGGCCGTTCTTGTGTACCGCGTGTAGCGACCCGTGAGGCGGTTGACGAGGCCGCGGAACTCCTCGCCGCTGCCCACCGGCCAGGTGACGGGCGTGGGGCGCAACTTGATCTGTTGCTCGATCTCGTCGAGCAGCTCCAGCGGGTCGCGGCCGGGCCGGTCGTACTTGTTGAGGAAGGTGATGACGGGCAGGTTGCGTGAGCGACACACCTGGAACAGCTTCAGTGTCTGGCTCTCGATGCCCTTCGCTGCGTCGAGCACCATCACCACCGCGTCGACGGCGGAGAGCACGCGGTACGTGTCCTCGCTGAAGTCGCGGTGGCCGGGGGTGTCGAGCAGGTTCATCGTGTGCTCGCTGCCACCCTGAACGACATAGGGGAACTGCAGCACCGTCGAGCTGATGGAGATGCCGCGCTGCTGCTCGAGCTCCATCCAGTCGCTGCGCGCGCTGCGCCGGCCTTCGCGGGCGTGGACAGCGCCGGCCACCTGCACGGCGCCGGAGTACAGCAGGAACTTCTCGGTGAGTGTGGTCTTGCCCGCGTCGGGATGGCTGATGATGGCGAACGTGCGTCGCTGCAGGCTCTCGGCGGTCACGTCCATGGCCCGTCGAGGCTACCGGCGCGGCGTTCAGCCCCCGTTCGATGCGGGCACGAAGGTGCGACACGGCTGCCCGCGCAGCGAGCCGCACGCAGGCGGCGCAGGTGCGGCCACCGTCATCGGCACGACCGACAGCACGACCTGCGACGGGTGGTCGGCGTCATGGGCGATGGTGACGGTCTCGCCATTGCTGATCGTGTCGAACACCCAGATGGCCCGGCTGTTGCCCGGGGCGTCGATGGTGATGCGAATGCGGCTGCCCGCACGGAACGGGTGTGCGAACGGGAACAGGTCCACTCGCACAGGCACGAACCCGTCCGGGGGGAGGTCGGCAGCGTCGTCCTTGGCGTGGGTGTGCACCGGGTGCAGTTCGGTGCTGGTCGCCTCGTCGAGCGCGCGTTGACTCGCTCGCAACCAGCCGCTCTGGACGTAGATCTCGGTGCCGTCGGGGCGCACCTCACTGATCGTGACCTCCAGGTCGGTGTCGGTTGCGTCGGACTTCACCCACAGGTCGGCGGACCCCGGGCCGGCCATCACCGTGTCAGTGGTGAGCGGATCGGTGACGTAGCCGAGGCCGGTGCCGTCGGGCAGCGGCTGCCAGTCGTAGGTCACGTCGGCGCGCCACACGCCGTTGCCGCCACCCTGGTTGGTGCCGTCGTAGAAGGTGGCCGGCAGCGCGGTCGGGTCAGCGGTGTAGCTGTCGTCGCCACTCGCCAACGAAGCGCCCGATGGGACCAGCGCGCCGTCAGCCCCGAGCAGCCAGACCTTTGCCTCGGCTTCGGCGATCGGCCAGGCATCGAACTCGGCGACGAAGTTCGGCTCGGGGGTACCCGCGCTGTAGGTGGCGTTGCCGCCCTGCTCGAAGAACACGCGCACTGGCTTGTCGGCCTGGAAGGCTGCCAGCGCCTCGGCGTAGGTCATGCCTGCGAACCGGCTGACGAACGGGGCGAAGTCGGTGACACCCCAGATCGCGCCGCCGAGACCAGCAGCGATCGCGGCCCCGGCCGACAGGTCAGGCACCCTTTTGCCCACGTACAGCTGCAGGAACTCCATATAGCGGCCGGCCACCGGCGGGCTCAACGACTCGGTGTGCAGACCGTTGGTGAGTGTCACGTACACGTGCGGCGAGGAGGTGAACGCGGCCAGCATGTTGGGGAAGTGGCCGCCGGTCTGCTCGTCCTGCCAGGCACCGGCGATGAACACCGGCACCTCGATCCTGTCGACGAAGGTGATCGGTGCCAGCGAGTCGCCCAGCGGGCTGGAGTAGAAGGGATTCTCGCCGATCTCGGCGACGAGGTCGGGATTCTGCAGTCGCAGCAGCTGGTTGTCGGCGCACACCTCGTCGCCGGCGTCGGCGCGCTCCTTGGTCCAGCCCTGGCCGTACGGCTTGCCGTTGTCGACGCGTTGCTGCGTCCAGTCGACGGCGAAGCCGGTGTTCAAGATGCCGCCCGGGTACAGCGTGCTGCGGAAGCTGTCGTCGAGCACGGAGAGCGGAGTGATGCTGTTCAGGCTGGGGGGCTGCGTGGCGGCCACGAACAGCTGGCTGATGCCCGGGTAGCTGATGCCCACCATGCCGACTTCGTGATCCGTCACCCACGGCTGCGCGGCGACGGCTTCGATCACGTCGTAGCCGTCGAGTGATTGTACGTCCTCGAAGAAACGGAAGGAACCACCGCTGCACCCTGTGCCGCGCATGTTGACGCCCAC
>JANONE010000475.1:0-10805 GCA_031420675.1 Ilumatobacteraceae bacterium
CTGGAGTGGCATGGTCGACGACTCCTCGACGGTCATCAACCTCACCGAACGCATCGCCAAGCGCCAGCTCGATCCGTTCGCTCGTGAAGTCATCCTCATGGCGCACGAACTCCACTGACCTCACGCACCGCACCGCACCGCCTGCGTTGCGCGTACGATGAGCACATGAGCACTACGCCTGCCAACTGGTACCCCGACCCGATGGGTCGTCATCAACTGCGCTACTGGGATGGCAACGCCTGGACCGAACACGTCACCACCAATGGCGTGCAGGGCACCGATCCGTTGCAGCCCAAAGGTCTCGACCGCATCGACAGCGCGCTCACCATCGGCAACGAGGGCGACGCCGACAGGATCCAGCAGCAGCTGCACAGCCAGGAGAAGTACCGCGGTGCGCAGGTGGGCGAGGTCGCCTTCCAGGGCGCGGGCACCATCTTCACCGAGCCCATCCTGGTGGTGAACCAGAAGGCCAAGCTGATCGAGCTGAACAATCAGTACAGCGTGTTCAACAAGGACGGCCAGCAGATCGCAGCGGTCAACCAGGTGGGTCAGAGCGCAGCCAAGAAGGCGATGCGCCTGCTCACCAGCCTCGACCAGTTCATGACGCACAAGCTGGAGATCACCGACAACCAGGGCCAGGTGCTGTTGCGTATCACGCGCCCCGCCAAGGTGATGAAGAGCACCGTCATCGTCAGCGACGGCAACGATCAGGAGATCGGCCGCATCGTGCAGGACAACGTGTTCGGCAAGATCCACTTCACCCTCCAGGCAGGTGGCCACACCTATGGCGCCATCAAGGCGGAGAACTGGCGTGCCTGGAACTTCCGCATCGAAGACCACACCGGCCAGGAAGTGGCCCGTATCACCAAGACGTTCGAAGGCATTGCCAAGACGATCTTCACCACCGCCGACAACTACGTCGTGCAGATCCATGGGCAGATCCCGCAGCCACTGAACTCGCTGGTCGTCGCCGCCGCGCTGTCGGTGGACACCGCGTTGAAACAGGACTCGCGCGGCTTCGGCTGAAACTCCGTTCACGCTCTGTTCACGAGTAGCCTGGTCCCCGTGCGGGGTCA
Source organism: Ilumatobacteraceae bacterium (assembly GCA_031420675.1). Taxonomy (GTDB): domain Bacteria; phylum Actinomycetota; class Acidimicrobiia; order Acidimicrobiales; family Ilumatobacteraceae; genus UBA668. The sequence continues at coordinate 1,077 of JANONE010000475.1, forward strand.
GCGAGTTCTGGTCAGCGGCATGGGGGGCGAACTCGGCTCGCTCGTTGCCGCCAAGCTCGAGGCAGAGCCATGGGTGGGCGCCCTCGTCGGCATCGACGTCGACCCGCCGCGACGGCGCCTCCGCAAGGCCGAGTTCCACCTGCTCCAGCCATCACAGCGCGATCGAATCGTCGAGGTCGTCACCAAGTTCAACCCTCACGTGGTCATCAACCTCAGCGTCTGGGAGCCCGACGCGCGGGCGGGGCTCGCGCACGCCCGCAAGTTCACCGCCGATGCCACCACGGCGATCATCGGTGCTGCCGCCGAGTGCCCGGCCCTGGAGGGGATGGTGGTGCGCAGCGGTATCGAGGTGTACGGCCGCGAGCGCAACGCGCCCACCCGTCCCAACGAGTCGGCACCGTTGCACCCCACCAGCGAGTACGGCCACATGCTGGCCGACATCGAGCGCCAGGCGCGCGAAGTGGGGCGTCGTGTGGGCATCGCGGTCGGCAAGCTGCGTTTGGCACCGGTGCTCGGCAAACACGTTCCCAGTCCGCTCGGTCGGCTGCTCCGCCAGCCGTTGGTGCCGTACAGCATGCTCGCCGATTCGCCGTTCGCGGTGATCGAGGACGGCGACGCCGCGCGGGCCTTCGTCGCCGCCGCCGCCCGCCGCCTCGACGAGCCGGTCAACGTAGTTGCACCTGGCGCGATCACCGCGCTGCAGGCCATCCTCCGCGGTCGGCGCGTGCCGGTGCCGTTGGTGGGCCCTGAGTGGCGCATCGCTTCGCGCCTCAGCCACATGCTCGGCGTACCGATCCCCGACCACGTGGTCGAACTGATGCACCGAGGACGGCTGGCCGACGGGTCGAAAGCACTTGAGGCACTCGGCTTCGCCCCAACGCTCAGCACGCCGGCAGTGATCGATCACCTGTACGCATGGGAAAGCGTCGTGCGTATCGGCAGCATCAGCGAGGCGGTGGCCTGATGGCCCAGCTCATCGAGTTCCCCATCAAGGCGGCAGCCCGTGCCGGCAACGCCATCGTGGAGCCACTACGCGCCGCGTGGCCTATGCACTCGGTCGACGACTACGGCCGCGACCCACACCTCATCGCTGCGCTCAGCCCATTCGCCCGGCTGCGCTGGAGCACGACCGTGGGCGGCGAGCAACATCTGCCTGTACGCACCGGTGCCTTGCTGGTCTGCAACAGCCGGCGCTTCTCGCTCAGCGCGTTGTACGCGGCGTTGGCGCTCAGCGAGGCCACCGGTCGGCCGGTGCGCTTCGTCGGCCGCCCCGACATCGCCCCGATCGGTCCCTTCATGCGGCGAATCGGAGGCCTGTTGGCCAGCCCGGCCGAAGTGCTGGGTGCGTTGCAGCACCACGAGCTCGTGCTCGTCTCCGCCGAGAGCACCAGCCACCCACGCAATGCCGGCACGGTGCCCCACGAACTGGTCGGCCCGGCGGTCGTCGCCGGCGTCCCGGTGTTCCCGGTGGCGACGATGAGCAACACTCTCGGACGCGGCGCGCGAGTCGAAGTGGGTGCGCAGGTCCGCCCGCGTCACAAACGCCGGGGCCCGCTTGCGGAGGTGGAGCTCGCCGAGCAGGTGCAGCACCATCTGCAACGCATGCTCGACGTTTTCGGCGGAATGCAGACCGGTGTCGCCCCGATCGACTGGCTGGCGGAAGGCTGACCGATGTCGTACGCACGTGCATCCGATGGCATCCGCCTGCACTACGAGGTGATCGGCCGCTCCGGCTCCACCCCTGTCCTCATGATCCAGGGTCTCGGCGCCGACAAGCACGGCTGGGACATGCAGCGCATTCCGTTGGCCTTGCACTACCGGGTGATCGCTCTCGACAACCGCGGCGCGGGCCGTAGCGACAAGCCGTTCGGCACCTACTCCTTGGAGCAGATGGCCGACGATGCGATCGCCGTTCTCGACCACGTGGGCGTGGAGAAGGCGCACATCGTGGGCGCCTCGATGGGCGGCGCGATCACGCAGATCCTCGCTCTCAAGTACCCCGAACGCGTCATCTCGCTGACCCTCGCATGCACCGCCTGCCGCAACTATCCGTGGCGACGCGAGCTGCTCGCCGGGTGGGCCACCGCGGCCACCGAGAAAGGTGTCGGTGCCATGACGCGCGAAGCCGCCCGCTGGGTGATCGGCCCACGTTCATTCCGCCGGCTGCTGCCTGCGTTCGGTTGGTTGGGGCCGCTTGCCATGGGCCGCACTTCGCATGCCTTCGTCGCCCAGGTGCGGGCCATCCTCGATGTCGACGACACGAGCTGCGAACAACTGTCACAAATAACCGCGCCCACGCTGGTGCTGGTGGGGAACCAGGACATCCTCACGCCGCGCGGCGACAGCGAGGAGATCGCCGAGCGGATGCCGAACGCGGAGCTGGTGGTCATCTCCGGCGCTGCCCACGGCTTCATGGTGGAGCACGCCTCCACCTTCAACCGGGTGCTGCTCGAGTTCCTGGGCAGGGTGACTCGCGCCCAGCGAGCGGCAGCGGCAGGCGAGGCCGCCATTATCGAGGCGGCAGCGAGCTGACCGCCAAAACGCCTTCGCCGACGCCGTCGACGCCATCCAGCTCGGCGCGGCGCGCGTAGGCCCAACCGGGCCCACGCAACACGAAGCCGAGCCGGTCGCGCCAGTTGGTACTGCGCGCGACATCGCCGAACATCTCGCCGTACTCGTGCGTGCTGACCGTCCACAGGTTGTACGAGTGCACGTTGCGGGTCAGCCCGTACACGACCGGGTCGTCGTCGGGAAGCTCGCGCTGGAAGCTGCCGAACAGACGATCCCAGACGATCAGGATGCCACCGTGATTGCGATCGAGGTAGCGCCTGTTGCTGCCATGGTGAACGCGGTGGTGCGACGGAGTGTTCAGCACTTGCTCGCCATGGCCGATGCTGCGCACGGTGTCGGTGTGGATCCAGTACTGGTAGATCAGGTTCAGCGCCCGCGACGTCTCGATCAGGTTCGGGCGCACACCTAACCGGCACATTGCGCCGTACGGCACCCACACGCCGAACGCACCGGCTACCGGCTGGCGCAGTGCGGTGGAGAGGTTGTAGCGCTCGCTGCTGTGGTGCGGCACATGGACGGCCCACAGCGCGCGGACCTCGTGCATCAGCCGGTGGTTCCAGTAGTAGATGAGATCCCAGCCCACCATCGCGGCAGTCCAGGCGACGACGCCGGTGCCGAGGTCGCGGTGCTTGCCCTTCGCCCAGTGCCGCTTGCCGCTGCCCAGCCACGTCGTGGTGGCGGTGAGTGCTAGGCCGCCAGCCGCGATCGCAGCCACGCCGCCCACCTCCGAGACCATGCGCGCACGGGCCTTCGCACGACGGCCGGCCTTGGTGGCTGTGTCGGCCTTGGCAGCGACCACATCAGCAATGGTGGTCGCCGCCGCGGCGATGATCGCAACGCCCACCACGACCTGACCGATGTGGCCATTGCGACCTTTGCCCGTACGTGTTGCGAACGGCACAGCGAGGCCGGCGAGCGCAACGCTGATCGGCGTCGTGAGACTGAGCACGCCCATGCCCAAGCTGGTGATCGTGTCGGGCTTCAGGTAGTCGGCCGGGCTCGGCCCGGCGAGTTCCGCCCGTCGTTTCAGGGCACGCCGTTCCCAGGCCATCGAAGCGAAGTACAGCGGTGTGACCGCGACCGACAGATCCATGCGCACAGTCTGGCGCGCGACCACGGCGTGGAGGGAATGGGCCGCGTATGGTGGCTGCGTGATCACCCACGAGCCCGCGTTGCGCGAACGATTGGTTGTGAACCTTGCCGCCCACCAGCTGCTGAGCGTTCCTCACGGTGCCGAGAAGCGAGCGGCAGTGGCGATCGTCGTCATACCGAGCGAGGCGGGAAGCGACCCCGACGATCCCTACGCGCTCGTTGCAGAGGACATGTCGAGCGTTCCCGGCGACGTCACAGGATTCGACGGGTCGGTCAGCGGTGTGGCGGGAGGCGCATCGTTCATACTCTGTCGACGGTCGGCGACCCTACGCAACCACGGTGGGCAGTGGGCCCTGCCGGGCGGCCGCGTGGACCCTGGCGAGACCGCCGAGGAGACGGCGTTGCGCGAGCTGGAGGAGGAACTCGGGCTGTCGTTGGGGCACGAGGCAGTGCTCGGCCGCCTCGACGACTACGTCACTCGTTCGGGCTATGCGATCACGCCGGTCGTGTTGTGGGCCGATGGCGACGTGGCGTTGCACCCCGACCCGGCCGAGGTGGCGTACGCCTATCGCATCGGTCTGCACGAGCTGCAGCGATCGGACTCACCACGATTCGTCTCGATCCCGGAAAGCGACCGTCCCGTGGTGCAGCTGCCGATGGGCCGCAACCTCATCCACGCACCCACCGGCGCCGTGCTGGTGCAGTTCCGCTGGGTTGCGCTGGAAGGCCGCACCGGCGAGCGCGTGCACCAGTTCGAGCAGCCCGTGTTCGCCTGGAAGTAGCCGAGCCGGGTCAGGCGCGGCCGGTGTGGCCGAAGCCGCCGCCGCGATCGTCGCCGTCCAGCGAGGGCTCGACCTGCCACTGCACTTCCTCCACGCGCAGCAACACCAGCTGCGCGATCCTGTCGCCACGGTGCACGTGGAATGGCTCGTGCGGATCGGTGTTCAACAGCACGACCTGCACCTCGCCACGGTAGGCCGCGTCGATGAGGCCGGGGGCATTGGCGACTGTGACGCCGTGCTTGAGCGCGTTGCCACTGCGCGGCAACACGAAACCGGCGAAGCCGATGGGGATGGCGATGCTGATGCCGGTGGGCATCAGCAGGCGACCCCCGGCGGGGGCGACAACTCCACTGTCGCGAGCTCGCAGATCCAGCCCGGCATCGCCCGGGTGGGCGTAGCCGGGGAGCGGAAGTTCGGGGTCGAGTTGCACGATCGGCACAGGCAGCATGGCGTGCCCGAGTGTACGAGGCCGGCGCTGCCCGTTCGCCGGCGCCCGACAGGCCGGTACGCTCGGGCGCGATGAGCGCAGCTGGTCATCCACCCTCTGTCGACCGCTTGGCGCGTGCCATGGCGTCGGCCAGCGCTTTGCCACACGCCGTCTGCGTGGAGTTGGCGCGTGATGCCATCGCCCGCGGTCCGGCCGACTTCGCCGAAGCAGCGGCCGTCGAGCGAGCGATGCACTACCGGCGCACGCTGCTCGCCCCGGTGATCAATGCCACGGGCGTGCTGCTGCACACCAATCTCGGCCGCGCGCCCCTCGCCTTCCACCATCGGGCACAGGCGATCAACGTCGAACTCGACCTCACGACCGGCGAGCGCGGCTCGCGTCAGCAGGCAGTCGGCGGGTTGCTCGCCACCCTGTGCGGTGCCGAAGCGGCGATGGTGGTGAACAACAACGCAGCGGCGGTGCTGCTGGTGTTGGCGGCGCTGGCTCACGACCGACAGGTGCTGGTGAGTCGCGGCGAGAGCGTGGAGATCGGCGGGGGCTTTCGTGTGCCCGAGGTGATGGAGCAGAGCGGCGCAAAGTTGGTGGATGTCGGCACCACCAATCGCACGCGCCTCGGTGACTACTCGAAGGCGCTGACGCGCAAGTCGGCCGACGTCGCGCTGATCCTGAAGGTGCACCCCGGCAACTACCGCATCGAGGGCTTCGTGGAAGACACTCCGGTTGCCCAGTTGGCGACGTTGGGAGTGCCGGTGGTGGCCGACATCGGCAGTGGCTTGGTGGATGCCAACTGCCCGTGGCTGGGTGGCCCGCCACCCGCATGGCTGGCCGGCGAGCCCGCCGCGCGGCAGTCGTTGGCGGCGGGCGCAGCCCTCGTGACGTTCAGCGGCGACAAGCTGCTCGGCGGTCCGCAGGCGGGTGTCATCGCCGGCCGAGCAGACCTGGTCGCCGCGTGCGCACGTCATCCGTTGGCCCGCGCACTGCGGCCTGGCGGGCATGTGCTGTTCGCGTTGCAACAACTCGCCCTCATGTATCTCGATCGCACCGTCGCGACTGCGGTTCCCTTCTGGCAGATGGCGAGTGCATCGATCGACGAGCTTTCCATCCGCGCCCACGTGCTGGTCGCCTCCACAGGAGTCGGCGACGTCGTCGCCAGCGAGGCCGTGCCGGGGGCGGGCTCCGCGCCGGGCGCGGTCATCCCGTCGGTCGCGGTGCGGGTCGCGGGCGACCACCTGGCCGCGCTGCGCGCTGGCGCGCCGCCCATCATCGCCCGCTCTCGCGACGGTGCGACGCTGCTCGACATGCGCACCGTGCATCCCTCCGACGACGGCCGGCTGGCCGATTCGCTCGCCGCGCTCTGACCCATGCGAGTCGTCGCCACTGCCGGGCACGTTGACCACGGCAAGTCGTCGCTGGTACAGGCGCTCACTGGCACCAATCCCGACCGATTCGAGGAGGAACGCCGCCGCGGCCTGACCATCGACCTCGGGTTCGCTCAGACCGTGCTGCCCGGTGGTGAAGGCATCAGCTTCATCGACGTACCCGGCCATGTGCGCTTCCTGCGCAACATGCTCGCCGGGGTCGGTGGCGTCGACGCCTGCATGTTCGTGGTCGCTGCGACCGAAGGTTGGAAGCCGCAGAGCGAGGAACACCTACGCATCCTCGAACTCGTGGGTGTGCGCCACGGGATCGTCGCCCTCACCAAGGTCGATCTCGTCGACGACGAATGGCGCGAACTGCAGGAGATGGACGTGCGCGACCACCTCGCGGGCACGTTCCTCGCCGACGCACCCATCGTCGCGGTGAGCGCGACGACGGGCGGTGGACTGGACGAGTTGCGCGCCGCGCTGGCGACACTGGCCACCACCACACCTGCCGCGACCGATCGCAGTCGGCCACGGTTGTGGATCGACCGGGTGTTCGCCGCCAAGGGCAGCGGCACGGTGGTGACGGGCACGCTCACCGGCGGCCGCGTGCACACCGACGATCAACTGCGCGCCGGCTCACGTCCCGTACGGGTGCGCGCCGTTCAATCACACGGCGTACGCCACGAATCGATCGGGCCGGGCAATCGAGTCGCGCTGAACCTCGTTGGCGTCGATCACACCGATCTGCAACGCGGCGATGCCGTGATCGCCCCCGGGCAGTGGCGACCGACGCAACGGTTCGACGCAAGTCTTACGGTGCTCGCCGCGCTGGGCCATGTGGTCTCACGGCGCGGTGCGTACTTCGCCTACGTGGGCTCTGGTGAGTTCCCGGTGAAACTTCGCGTGCTGGGTAGCGAGTCGATCCGGCCCGGTGGTTCGGGGTTGGTCCGCCTTCATCTTGCGCAGGCACTGCCGCTGGTGCCCGGCGATCGGTTCGTGCTGCGCGAGTCGGGACGTGACGAAACCATCGGCGGCGGAGAGGTGCTCGACATCGCACCGATTCGGCCGGCGTCGAAGGCGCAACCCGACCGCAGCGTCGACCGCGTGATCGACGAGCGAGGCTGGGTGACTTCCGACGAGTTGGACGCCCTCACCGGCGAACGACGCGCGCCGACCGTTGGCCAATGGGTGGTGTCGCCCTCCGCATTGGCGGCGACGCGGCAATCGGTGCGCGACCGCATCGACGCCGCCGACGACTTGGGGCTCGACCTGGCGTCGCTCGATGATCGCGAACGAGCAGTGATCAGCACGGTAGACGGCATCACGGTGGACGCCGGGCGGGCACGCCCGGCGGAGGTGCACGACCCACTGGCCGACCACCCGTTCGTTGCTGAGTTGTTGGCGGGCGGCACCAGTCCACCCGACCCGGTCGGTGTCGACAAGCCACAGCTGCGTGCACTCGTTCGTCGCGCGCTCGTCGTTGAACGCGATGGTCTCTACTTCCATCCGCACGCGATCGACCGCGCGGCGCACGCGGCGGCGGCGCTGCTCAGCGCACAACCTGCCGGTTTCACCATGTCCCAGTTCCGCGAGGCCCTGGGCAACACCCGCAAACACGCCGTACCACTCGCCACCGAACTGGATGCAAGAGGCATCACCCGCCGTCGCGACGACGTCAGGATCGCCGGCCCGAAATTGCCCGGGAATCCGCTCGGCGGCTGACGACGGATGCCTAGTCGGCAAGCACACCCGCTGCACCGAGCGGTAGTCGCGCTAGGAGTCGCCGGCCCTTCGGCGTGGCGCCAGGGTCTGCACCCGGCGCAGGCCCTTGCGCTTCGCCGCCGGAGCTTGCTGCTCGAGGTCGCGCGCTGCCTGTGCCACTCGCACGTCGTTGGTGATGACCTCGCCGAACTTCTGCGGGTCGGCCAGCAGCCAACTGTGCGAACCCTCCACCACCGTGCCCTGCACGCCCGAGGCGATGCACAGCGCCTCGAACGATTCACGCGGGATGATGCCATCGCGCGTGCCCCAGATGATGCTGATCGGCAAGCCGCTGTCGCGCAGCGTTTCCAGTTCGAGGCGCAGGTCTGCCCGCCGAGCGAGGTTCGCGACCTTCACGATCGCTCGCGGGTTGCGCAACAGGTTCGGCAAGAAATCTTCCACCACCACGGGCAGCACGCGCGTGGCCTGACGAATGGGCCACACGTCGCCGGGGAAGTGCAGGCCCCAATCCCACAGCGGGCGGTCGGCGATGCTGCGCAACGTGCGTCCGCTGCGCCATGAGGAACCACCGATGGAGTTCACCAGCACGAGGCTGCGTACCCGCGAACGGAAGTCGTGCGCGAAGCGCACCGCAACACCACCACCGAAGGAATGGCCGAGCACGACCGCCGGCTCCTCGATCTCCAAGGTGTCGAGCAGGTCTGCCACCCATTGCGCATAGCCACGCAGCGAGAACGAATCGCCAGGCAGCGCCGCGGTGCCACCGAAGCCGGGCATTGCAGGCGCGATCACCTGACATCCCTGCGCGGCGATCGTTTCGATCACGCCGCGATAGGTGTGCTGCGCGAGCGCCCAGCCGTGCAACAGCACCACCGGCAGCCCCTCGCCGGCCACGCTGTAACTGGCGGTGCGCCGCTGCACGAACGTTCGACGATCCACCAATGCGACCACCGGCATCAGCTCTGCAGTTCCTGGACGGCCTCCTGTTTGGGTCGACGCTCGCGGTAGTCGCGCGCCGCGCCCTCCAGCGGCTCGACCTCCAGCGTCACGCCGTCGATGGCGACCACGCGCAATTCGTCGCCGGCAGCCAGCGGTGTGGCGCGGTGTGTGCGTGCCCGCCACTTGCTCTCGCCCACCTGCGCGACGCCTTCGGGGCTGATGGCTCCGACGGCGACACCCGCTGAACCGATCATCCATTCGCGACCGATGGTGGGCGTCGCGAACCGCGTGCGCACCATCGACGGCATGCCCACGACGAAAGTGAGCAGCACGCCGGCGATCACCGCCAACAGGGTGAACCATCCGAGTCGTAGATCGTTGCCCGGTAGCGGCTCGTACAAGAACCACGCCCCGAACACGAACAGCGTGGTGCCCGCGCCGGTCCAGAACCGTGGGATGCCGACCTGCACATCGATGGCGTAGGCCAACATGGCGAGTACCAGCAGCGCCACCGCCCACGCGCGAGTCGGGAGCGCCGCAAAGCCATAGCTGCCGAGGACGGCCAACACGGCGCCGACGAAACCCGCCACACCGACGCCGGCGGTGAAGAACTCGAAGATCAGCAAACAGCCGGCGATGACGAAGAACAGGAACGCGATGGGTGGGCTGGCGACCGTGTGGAACATCTCCTCGATCAGCCCCAGCCCGGAGAAGCGCACCAACGTCGCGACGTTCTCGGTCTTCCCCTGGACGTTGAGCTCCTCCGTCACGGTGTCGAGCACCATGCCGTCGACCCCTCCCACCTCGACCG
>JANONE010000476.1:0-3033 GCA_031420675.1 Ilumatobacteraceae bacterium
CGTTCTCGGGCGAGGTCGACATTCGCTCGAGGTCGTCGAACCAGCGCATCTGCTCCTCGCTGGCGTTGGGAATGTAGATACGAGTGAAGACACGCCGGAACAGCGGGTCTTCCGTCGCCCAGCCGACGCGGATCATGCTCCGGAACGTCTGCTCGACGTCGAGCCTGTGGCCCTCGAACGTCGTCGGCTCTGGACTGACCGTACCGTAGAGAATCAATCGCGTCACCAGTTCCGGGTGGCGAGCGGCGTAGGCCATCGCCACCGGGGACCCGCCCGACATCCCGAGCAGCGCGAAGCGCTCGAACCCCGTCGCCTCGACAAGAGCCTCGAGGTCCCCGTGGCGCGCCTCGAGCGAGAAGTCCGTTATGTCCCAGTCCGACATCCCGAACCCGCGCTCGTCGTAGCGGACGATCGTGGCAAACTCGCCGAGGTCGCGGAGGAAGTGCTGCCAGACGGGGCTGCGCCAGTCGTGCTGAAGATGACTCAGCCAGCAGGAGACGACGATCACGGGCGGGCCGCTGCCATGGATCGCCCAGGCAAGCCGCGTGCCGTCACGCCCTCGGCAGAAGCGCACATCCTGGTTCGCGTTGTGGCGAGTGCCATGATCGGGCAGATCGGTGGGGTGTTGCATGGGTTTGCAGATCTTACGCGCCGGTGTGCCCGTTTGCGGTCCTGGACGCCGACGTCCTTCATCCTCACGTCGCGGTTGACCTTCTGCTGCGCCTTGCCGAGCGCCGACTCTTCCAGCTGCACGTATCAGTTATTCAGCGCTGTGCTAGACGATCCTGGTTCGAGCAAGCTCGCTGGAGACGGTCGGAAGAGCTGCTGTCTGAAGTCATCGCCTATACTCCCCCCGCGCCGACATAACTCAGCGGTAGAGCAGCTGTTTCGTAAGACTCTGGCCCTCTGCGCAGTGCTACCCCGAGTGGCGGGCCGATACAAACGGGCACGGTCACGCAATCTGCCCACTCGCGGCCACCGAACGTGCCGGCGTCCGCGCATTCATCCAACCACTTGTATGGCGACGGGTGGAGGTGCGTGGTCGTACCGTGCCGCGAGGGGTTGCCCGCCCAGGATCGACGCTGCGGGGCGACAGTGTCCAAGCCGACCCAGATCACCATCAGTGGTCGCCAAACGGTTGAATCGCCTGCCGTCCCGGTGGCGAGGCTCGGATGATCCTCGTTGTCGGGATTGATCTGCTGGCAGCCGTCTCAGCTCCATGAAGATAACCGTCAATCGGTGGCGATGAGGTAGAACAAGGCTGCTGCGCCATCCGGAGCCCGTGCCACCCTTCGCCACGCCGGGTGGTCGACATCGAGTAGGGCCCGATGTTTGCGCAGGTAACCCAGCTCCTTGGTCGTCAGCTCTGCGCGGAGGACGACGACGTCGGGGATGAGAGCCAGGAGGCGGGCGAGATCTCGCTGGTGCTTCTCCCGGCCTTGCTGTGCCACGGCTGCTACCCGACCCTTGATGACGATCGCACCGGCAAGTGTGGGGATCGGGATTCGGAACGGTCCGTCGCCGGCGTCAATCTCGACGACTCGTGCGCGAGAAAGGGCCTGGCTGCCACCGATCACCTCCATCGTGCGTTCGGGCGGAACGGTCCGGAGGTCGGCTCGAGCGCCGACGTTGTCCGGGGCAAGAAGATCCACGATGGCGTCACCGCGGATGAAGCGGTAGCCGCGGGCGCCCCCGGTCTGGGGCTCGAACCCTGCATCGAGGAGCCGCTGGGCGGCCTCGAGGGTGACGCCGGCCAGCGCGCGCACGTTGAGGAGTGCGTCGATGTCTCCCGTGGCGAAGCCGATCCTGGCCCCGTGTTCGGCTTCGAGGATCGCAACCATCTGACCGCCGACGAGGACCCACGGTAGTGGCTCGAGGATGTGGGCGACCTCGTGGGTCAGGCGCCAAATGGACTTGTCTGCATCGCTCGCCGGGAGGATCCTTACTCGGACCATCTCGGTCACGTGGACAAGCGCCCCAGCAGCTCCCGGCCGACTTGGCGGCTGCGCGGGTCCGCATCTTCGAGCAGATCGAGGGCGACCGCTGCCTTCGGCGCGATGCGCTTTGGCGACCAGGAAGGCGCGAACGAGGAGACGGACCGGAGGACCACGTTCGGGTCCTGGCTTTCCTGCAGGCGATGACGGGCAACGATCCCGGGCAGGGCTCGCTCGGCGACATAGGCGTCGACCACATCACCGGCCAGGAGCCCAAGCCGCAGCTCGGCTGCGGCCGTGACGCCGGTCAGCATCAGGGTGTCGCCGTCACGGATCGCACGCAGCAGGGAAGGATGAGCGCGAAAGCCATGCGGCTTGCCGCGCTCTGTGAGTCGGGCGCGTAGAGCGAGTAGGCCGTGTTTTTCGAGGAGGCGGCGGAGCCGGTATCTCGTGTCGGGTGAGAGCCAAGGCGCCCGCTCACCCGAGGCCATGGCGATGACCCCCCAGGCGTTCGGCGGCGTCAGGCGGCGGCCGTCGCCGGGCCGGAGCGATAAACGCCGCTCGACGTCGGCCTCAGGGATGACGGTGATGGCGCCAAGCTGGTCTGATCGCAGGTCGCCCGCGCTGACGAGTTTGTTGACGCGGCTCACGCTGATACCCAGCCGATCCGCGACCTGCGCGACGGTAAGGTAGCCTTTCGGAGAGATAGCATCAACCATTGCAATGTTAGGATAGATGATACTATTCCCGAGCGCAAGATCACCGACTGCTCGAGCCCGACCGCCGCGCCGAGCGAGTGCTGCTCGCAGTCGTCCAGGAGACCCACGAGCTCGCGGTGACGCGCGAAATGGAGGCGCCCCCGCTGGGTGCGCTAACATCCGGGGAGGCCGGGAGCCCGACACATCTCGCTTTTCGAGCGTCGTGCGTCAACCGGAATCGGTGGAATCGCCAGTTATCGGCTGTAACTGAGCGTGAAACCCGGGCCGACATAGCTCAGCGGTAGAGCAGCTGTTTCGTAAACAGCAGGTCCTCAGTTCGAATCTGAGTGTCGGCTCCATCCCTATTCCCCGTTCAGGGTGGCCGGTTCAGGCTGCGATGG
>JANONE010000477.1:0-3074 GCA_031420675.1 Ilumatobacteraceae bacterium
GGCCGCCGGACCCTTGCGCGGAGAGGGCGAGATCTGAGTGCGAGTACTGTTGGGTCTTGCGCGACTCCCACTCAATCGGTAAAGCGATGAGCATCAACATCCGAGAACAAGCCCTCCCAGGCATCGGGCAACGATTCGAAATCGAGCTCTCACCCGGGCGCCACCTGGTCGTGATCGCCACCAGCGGCGGCGGACGCTCCATCGGCGTCACCGATGGGAACATCGACGAGGTCGCCACCCTCGCCCTCACCCCGGAACAAGCCGTCATGGTCGGCGCTCTCCTCCTCGGAGCACGATTCGCGATCGACACCTCCGACGATCAACGCGTCGACGGCGACATCGTCATCGTCGACACCGTGACCGTGCCAACAGACGCGCCCAGCATCGGGCAACGACAATCAGAACTGCTCGCCCCGCTACGCCATGACGCAGCCGTACTGGGAATCATCAGAGACCCAACCCCCGAGATCATCGAACACGACATGGACGCGCCACTCATCCCGGGCGACCGAATCGCCCTCGCTGCACGCAAGGACCGCCTCGCCGCCGCCGCCCGCCTGTTCACCGGCTGACCCGCTTCGCCAGCAACAAAGGATTCGGTAGGGCGCAGCCCCACTCGCCCTGGCTCATCTCCACGTCGAGTCCCGACGCGTCCAGGCAGTTGCGGAGCCGACGGAAGAATGGCTCCCACGTGTCGACCTGTTGCACGGTGTAGTCGGAGTGGATCAATGTGGTCGGCGTCAGTTCCCGGTATCGCTGGCGACGCAGGTCGTCGTAGGTCTCTCGATAGAGGTGGAACTCGAGCTCGGTGCCGACAGCGGCTATGTATCCGTCCGACCCGAGCGCAGCGAGTTGCTCTCGCAGGATTGTTCGCGGCGCAATCACCACGGGTGAGTGATCGGCCTCTTCCACGAGATCAGCGATGACGATGGCGGTGTGCTCCAGCCAGGCGCAAGGGCGCAAGGTGGTCAGATCCGGCATCAGTAGGAAGTCGCGCCATCCGGTATGCCATCCGGTGTAGGGCACTTCCAGGCCGAGGTCCTGTGGCATGTCCCAACCGAAGGTGCAGGCCGACATGGCAATGCCACGGTCCACGAACGCTTCGAGCTTCTTCGGCGTGAGACGCTTGCCCACCAGGCGACCGGACGCGTCAGGTGCTGCGACGATGACCGTGTCGTAGCCCCGCTGGTGCAGGTCCTTGAGAGACAGCATTGCATTCATCGCGTCAGCCACCCCCCGTCGACTGTGAGCTGAGTACCCGTCACGAACGATGCTGCCTCGGAGCAGAGGAACGACACGGCGTTGGCGATGTCTGCCGGCTCACCTACCCGAGGCACGAGCAGACGCTGGCTCATGAACGCCATCGCCTCGGCACCGGTGACCTCGCCACCCGTGAATCGGGTGTTGATCGGACCGGGTGCCACTGAATTGACACGGATGCCCTTCGCCGAGAGCTCGACGGCGAGCGCCTTGGTGAGCATCTTCACGCCACCCTTGGAGGCGTTGTAGTGGACTTGACAGTGCCCGCTCGACGACACGACTACCTCGGCCTCGATGGTCGAGATGTTCACCATGGCACCGCCGTGCGCCATCACCCGCGAAGCGACCTGCGCCACGATGAACTGGCCCTTGAGGTTCACGTCGACGACGAAGTCCCACTCCTCGTCAGTGAGGTCCTCCAGTGCGGTCATCGTCACCACGCCGGCGTTGTTGACGACGAGGTCGATGCCGCCGAACCGGTGCACACACCCCTCGACGGCCAACTCGACCTGCGCTCGATCACGGACATCGCACGCCAGAGCCAAGGCGCTGCCACCTTCCGCCTCGATGAGCCGGACGGTGTGTTCGGCCGCGCCGAAGTCAACGTCGGTACAGGCGACTGCGGCACCGTCGGCGGCCAAGCGCATCGCGATGCCCCGCCCGATCCCCGATCCGGCGCCGGTCACGAACGCGACCTTGCCGGCGTGAGTGATGATCATCTGGTAAATCCCCCTTCGGCCTGCTTCACAGGCCACGTGAACTGTGGATCGATACCGCCGGCGCCATCTTCGGTTCGGCCGACGATCACAAGAGTCATGACAAGGCCTCGATCAAGCCATGGACCTGGCGGCGTGTGTGCTCCACATGGGTCCGAATCTCACTTCGCGCATGCTCGGCATCCCCGGCGGTGATGCTGAGCAGGACAGCAGTGTGCTCATCACGCGTCGACTCGATCTCGGTGACAAACAGGATTCGGTCGGTCGGAAGAAACAGGTCCGCCCGCGCTTGGCGAACAGCACGTTCGAGACGCCCATTTCGCGCGGCACGAGCCAGGCTCATGTGAAATTGAGCGTCGGCGGAACGAAATCGGGACCGATCCGACTCGGCAGGAAGAGCGACGATCGCAGCCTTCATCGCAGCCAAGTCGTCGTCGTCGCGGCGCGTCGCGGCGAGAGCGGCAACCTCCGATTCGATGGCAATCCGAAAGTCGAGAATCTGATCGAGCTCATCGATGTTCTCTCTCAGCTGCTGGAGCCATTGTCCCGACGCCACCACCGGATCGCGGACAAAGGTTCCCCCCTTCGCTCCCCGCAGGGTTTCGACGTACCCCAGGGCCTCCAACATCGACAGGGCCTCGCGCAGTGCTTGGCGTCCGATCCCGAGCGTGGTGGCAAGTTCGCGCTGAGGCGGCAGCTGGTCGCCTTTCGCGAGTTCACCACTCTGGATCAGCGCACGCAACTGGTCGGCAACATCGTCACTGGTGCGGGTCTGCGTGAGCGACGAAAGGATCATTGGTGCGTATTACAGACCAATCATCGATCTTTGTCAAACGCCGTACATACCGCTGGCCGGCGGCGCGAGCAGCGATTCAGGCGTTGTGGGCCGTGATCCTGGTCTGGACGAAGTGCACGAGCTCAGCCTCGGACAGGCTGACGCCCTCTGAAACTGCCGCGTTGAATGCGTCGTCGCCGAGCGCAGCGCGCAGTTGACTGACGGCCGCAGTCACGTCGTGGGCATCGTTCGGTTCGAACGGGAGGGCTGACGTCGCTCCCGCAGCGCCCAGCGCGCCGTGCAGCAGGGCGGCCGCTCGATGG
>JANONE010000478.1:0-2255 GCA_031420675.1 Ilumatobacteraceae bacterium
CGGCACAGTCGGATATTGGAACTGTCGGAATGCCTGTCCGATCACGGTGTGGTCGGGCATGGTTCATGCCTGACCGGTGGTGGCGGGCAGCGCGATCTTGGGGTCGTCGCGGCGGCTGACGTCGGCGGCGTAGTTGGTCCAGTCGCCGCTGGAGACGCGCTGCCATTTGACGGCGACGCTGATGTGGATGCCGAGGAGGCGGGCGAGGATCGCGGCGGGCAGTTCGCTGGCGAGCTGGAACAGGGCGGTGGATCTGGCTTGGCCGGATTGAAGGCCGATCTGGCGGAGGCGTTCGGTGAGGCGGTAGGAGCTGATCGGCTGGCCTGGTCGGCCGCCGGGGAACAGCCACGGGGAACGACCTTGGTCGCCGATGCGGGCGTGGCCGTGGCGGTTAGCGACGAGTTGGCGGATGAGGTCGGCGAGCGGTTCGGGGACGATGACGGGTTCGCGACCGAGACGGACCGCGACGTGGTCACTGTTGATGTCGATGTCGTCGATCGAGAGCCGGCTGATCGCGGCGGTTTGTTGGGCGTAGAGCAGCACGAGCAGCCCGGCGACGCGGTGCTCGGGGGCGATGGTGTTGTCGTGGAGCAACTGTCGGGCTTGTTCCCAGCGGCCTTCGGTGTCGAGCACACCGGTGGGGCCGGTCCAGGCGGTGGCGGGGAAGTCGAGGCGGGTCAGTTTCTGGCGCTTGGTCCAGCGGATGAAGGGTCCGGTGCGGCCGCGTTGGGCGGTGCTGGCGACGGCCATCCAACGGTCGAGGTCGAGCTGGGTGCAGGTGGCCAGAGTGAACTCGTTCTCGGTGAGCCAATCCATGAACGTCGCGGCGGCGTGGATGTGGCCGCGGGCGAAGGCGGCCTGGTTGGCGGTGGTGTGGGTGTCGCGGGTGCGTTGGCGGAGCCGTCGCAAGACGTGCCAGACGGCGTAGCGGTGCAGCACCTGTTTCTCGTCGGGGTCGCTGCGAGCGGCGACGGTTCGGGTGGTCCAGGCTTCGAGTTGGGTGAGGTGCTCGTCGCGGGCTGGCAGCGCGTGTGTGGCGACGAGCACAGCGCGCAGATGGGCGAGGGTCTTGCTGGTCGGCAGCTCATCCAGGGCGGCGTGGGTGAGCGGGCGTGTGCCGGCGGCGAGCTCACCGAGCACCGAGATGGCGGTGCTGTGCGTCAACCAGCTCAGCGCGGTGGCCGGCCGGTCGACACCGACGAGGGCCCCGTGAAGGGCACGCAGTTCGGGGCGGATTGTCCCGGCGGCGTCGCCGAGCAACTCGTTGACGCGGCGGCGCAGCCGGCAGCGGCTGCTATCTTGGGCGAGGAGTTGCCCGCCGTCGCCGCACGTCGGGCACGTCTTCCATATGGTCGGGTCGGCGGTCGTGCAGTTCGCGCACAACGGTGCGATGCGGGTGCCGGCGCGCACCGGTGCGAGGGTTCCGCAGCTCGAGCATGTCGCCCAGGAATGCGAGCAGTTGGCGCACCATGGTTGCCCGGTGATGGTGGAGATCCGACACGGCCGGGTCCGGTCACAGGCACTGCAGATCGAGATCGTCTTGGGCACGCACGTTGGACAGAGCGGACCGTCGGCGCTGCGCTGGGAGACCTTCCGTCGCCGTCCACAGGCGACGCATTCCTCCCGGTTGATCGGGTCGTCGATCAGACAGTTCGGACACAGCGGTCGGCCCTGGCTGTCGCGGGTGGCGGGCTCACGAACTGTTCCACAACGGCAGCAGGCGACCGCCCGGGCTCGTGCGTAGCAGTTCCGACAGACCCGCACATCGTCGAGTTGTTTGCTGAGGGTGATCACCCGGTCGCAACGTGGACAGGCTGGGCGGCAGATGATCGTGGTGCCGTTGTCGCACAGCTTGTCGATCAGTCGCAGGACCATCGGGAACGGGGCGTTGGCACCGTCACCGGTGAGCAGTGCGGGTGTCGCTTCGAGGACCAAGGCCAGCTTGTTGACGTGTCCGGCTCTGACGATGGTGGCCGCGATCGCGGTCGCCGCGGCCTCCGGGGTGAGACCGGGATCGATCGAGGTGACGATCTCGACGAGCGCGGCGACAGGGTCATCGCTGATGTGGTCGGGGCATTGCCCGCAGCGTGGCCGGCCGTGCCGGTCCCGGAACGTGACCGGGCGCTCATGCCCGCAGCCAGCACAGACCTGCCGGTGAACGAAACACGGCGAGCAGAACCAATCGTCGCCGCGGCGCTGCATGCCGGTGATCTCGCGGTCGCATCGAGCGCAGCGCGGCGCAGCGATCCTCGTTG
>JANONE010000479.1:0-3344 GCA_031420675.1 Ilumatobacteraceae bacterium
ATCGGATCGAGCTTGTCGCCATGCGACTGGGGGTGCAGTGATGTCGTATCAACCGCCACAACCGATGGGGGCCATGCCACCTGTCGGCGTACCAATGGGGCAGCCGTACGGCGGTGCCCCGGCAGCACCGACACCCAAGAGCGGCAGAGGCGCGCTGTTTGCCGGGCTCGCGCTGGTGATCATCGGTCTCGGTGCGGGCGCGGCGCTGTTCGCATTGAGCGGCTCGACCGAGGAGTCGACCGTGAAGAAGTTCGCCCGCGCGCCAGTTGGGTGTACGACCACGCTCCAGTTCGACAAGCGCACCACCTTCACGCTGTACGTCGAGACCAAGGGCTCGGTGAGCGACGTGGGCGGCGACTGTGCGGCGAACGGGTCGTCGTACGATCGTGGCGGCGACGATCTTCCCGATGTCTCGCTGTCGTTGGTGGATGGCGATGACCAAGAGGTCGACCTGACATCGGCATCTGCCACCAAGTATTCAGCTGGTGCTTTCAAGGGCCAGGCGCTGCAAGCAGTGAAGATCGACGACCCTGGGACCTATCGGCTGACGGTGACCAGCGACGACACCGACTTCGCCATCGCGATCGGTGGGGCACCCGATGCCGACAGCTCGATGATGAAGTCCGCCGGCATCGGGGCGGCCGTTGCCGGTGTGGTCCTTGGTGGTTTGTTGATCCTGCTCGGGCGGCGCAAGAAGGGCGGGCCGGTTGCTCCGGCCGCTGCTGGCAACACATGGCAGCCGCAGCAACCCACTGGGCCCGGCTACCAGCCACCGCCGTCGTACGCTCCACAGCAACCTGGGTATCAGCAGCCGACCTACCAGCCGCCGCCGCCGGCACCCCCGGCTGAGCCGGATTGGGGAGCGCCGCACCGGTAGGCGGCTGCCCCAGCGGAGACGGGACGACCGGCTCAGAGGCGGCGCATCACGGTGACCACGCGACCGAAGATCTGTACTTCGTCGGCGTTGAACACCATCGGCTGCAACCGCGGGTTGGCGGGCACGAGCGTGACCGCGTTTCCTTTGCGTTGGTACGTCTTCACGGTCGCTTCCTCACCGGGGATGCCGGCGATCACGATCTCGCCATTGCTGGCGGTGGCCTGCGCACGGGCGACGACGAAATCGCCATCCATGATGCCGATCTCGATCATCGAATCGCCGCGGACGCGGAGCATGAACAGGTCGCCCGTGCCGGTGAAGTCTTCGGGCAACGGGAACAGCTCTTCGACGTTCTCCTGCGCCAGCACATCTGTACCGGCGGCCACATCTCCGACCAGGGGCACGTGGCGTACAGGGCGCCGCTCGATAGCGGCGCCGGACGACGGGTCGAACCGAACTTCCAACGCACGCGGCTTGGTCGGGTCGCGTTTGAGGTAGCCGAGACGCTGCAGCGAGGCCAAGTGGCTGTGCACCGTGGAGGGCGAGGTGAGCCCCACGGCCTCGCCGATCTCGCGGACGCTGGGCGGGTAGCCGCGCTCACGCATGCTGGTTTCGATCATGTCGAGGATGCCGCGCTGGCGGGCGGTGAGTTGTTCAGTCATGGACGCAGCGTACACGCGTTCGTTGCTCAGGTCAAACACCCGTTCGTGCAACAAATGTTCGACTGGGGGTTGACGTCGAACAATTGTTCGGCCACACTACGAACAGTCGTTCGTGCAACGTGCGTTCGATTCGGGTGTCGTTGTGCTGAACGAGTCGGCACGTAGCCCTACCTCCAGACCAGAGTTTCGCCGCTCACGAGCATCCAAGGAAGATCGAAGCAGCACCATGGCCGCCACCCTCGCTCCCTACACCGTGATCATGCCGGCTCGGCTCGGCTCCGTGGCGCGAGACCAGGGCCCCTCCACCACGCAGGTGTTCGTGCGCCGTCGGTTGCTCGTGTCGTTCGTGCTCGTCACCGTCGTCGTTGCCCTCTGGGTCGGCTCCGGCAGCGTTCTGGCGAACCGCGGAGGTGCCCCTGCCTCCACCCCCGCGGTTCGTCCAGCAACCACCTACGTGGTGCAACCCGGCGACACGATGTGGTCCATCGCGTCTCGGTTCCATGGCCAGTCATCGCAGGTCGGCTACGTCGATGCGTTGGTGGCGGTCAACGGCGGCGCGTCGCTGCAGGTCGGTCAGATGATGAGCCTGCCCTGACCAAGGCAGGTAGCGTGATCAGCCATGCGTTGTCCCCGATGCCACGTCGACGACACCAAGGTGATCGACTCGCGCGAGGCCGAGGAGGGCGTTGCCATTCGTCGGCGTCGATCCTGCGTGGCGTGCTCGCACCGTTTCACCACCTATGAGCGGTTGGAAGAGGTTCCGCTGACCGTCGTCAAGAGCAACGCAGTTCGCGAACCGTTCGATCGGCGCAAGCTGATCGCAGGGGTGAGTGCAGCGTGCAAGGGCAGGCCCGTCAACGCCGAGCAGATCGAGCAACTGGGCGAAGCGGTCGAGGACGAGATGCGGTTGCACGGTCCGGAAGTGCCCTCGGCTGCAATTGGCATGCAAGTGCTCGAGCGGCTGCGTTCGCTCGACGAAGTGGCGTATCTGCGCTTTGCCAGCGTGTACAAGGGCTTCGATGCCGCAGCCGACTTCCAGCGCGAACTGGTGCTGCTCGAGAAGCTGCAACGATCATGATCCGAGTGCGGTGGGTGCTGGTGGGGGCGTGCCTCGCGTTGTCTGCGTGCACCGGCGCCAACTCGGCATCGCTCGCCGACGGCACATCGCCAGCCACCAGCAGCGTGGCAACGACCACCGGTACGGCAGCGACGACCTCCACGAGCACCACGGTGGCGAGCCCGACTACCACGGTGGCGAGCCCGACTACCACGAGCCCGACTACCACGAGCCCGACTATCACGACAGCGACTACCACGACGGCCTCGGCAGCTTTTACTGCGGACGACTTCCTGGGCGAGGAGACGATTGGGTACTCGGTGCAGGGCCGACCGATCGTGGCCAGCCATCGCGGCACAGCAGGGGGCACCGTGATCCTGGTGGTCGGCGTCATCCATGGCAACGAGAACGACGGCCTCCCCATCCTCGAGCACCTGCGCGCGCTGCCGCTGCCGCCCGACATCGACCTGTGGCTGATGGATGCGATGAATCCCGACGGCCTGGCCAACGACGTACGCGGTAACGCCAACGAGGTCGATCTCAACCGCAACTTCCCGCACGACTGGACAGCGATCGGGCAGGCCGGCGAGTGGGAGTACAGCGGCGACGGCCCGGCCAGCGAGCCCGAGACTCAGGCGTTCATCGACTTCGCCGACCGGATCGACCCGGCGCTGACGCTCTGGTACCACCAGGACCTGCACCGCGTCTCGCCGTCCAACCGCAGAGATGGCCCCCTCCGCCAACGCTA
>JANONE010000480.1:0-9222 GCA_031420675.1 Ilumatobacteraceae bacterium
TTCCGCTGGACAAGTTCGTCAGCGAGACGATCACACTCGACGCCGTCGAGGAGGCGTTCCACAAGATGGAGCGTGGCGAAGTGCTGCGCTCGGTAGTCGTTCTGTGAACGGCGCGCTGTGACGATTGAACTGGTCACGACCGATGGCATCTTCGCTCTCGACGGCGGAGAGTGGGAAGTCACCAACAACATCTGGATCGTCGGCGACGACCGTGAAGTGATCGTGCTCGACGCCGCCCACGATTGCGAGACGATCGTGGGTGCCGTGGGCGGGCGGCGGGTGAAGGCGATCGTGCTCACCCACGGTCACAACGACCACATCAACGCCGCCGTGCCGTTGCGCGACGCGGTGGACGCGCCGATCCTGCTGCACGACGCCGACCACATGCTGTGGAGCGTGGTCTGGCCCGACGACCGACCCGACGGTGCCATCGTCCCCGGCGAGTTGCTGGAGGTGGCCGGCCACGAACTGGGCATCGTGCACACGCCCGGCCACTCGCCGGGGTGTTGCTGCTTCCACGACGTCGCCAGCGGTGTGCTGTTCAGTGGCGACACCCTGTTCTGCGGCGGCCCGGGTGCCACCGGCCGCAGCTACAGCGACGAGCCGACCATCCTGCGCAGCATCTGCGACCAGCTACTGAGCCTGCCCGATCACACGATCGTGCACACCGGCCACGGCGCCAGCACCACCGTCGGCGCCGAGCGCGAGGGTGTGCTGGCTCGGGCAGCCGCGCTCGGCCTCTGACTTCCTCGCCTACCCATCACTTGGCCTTGGGCTTCTTGGCCCGGCTCGGGGCCACACGCGGAGGTTCGCCGGCCATCTTCGGATACACGGGCGGCCATGGCGCGTCCAGCAGGCCGGCCGCCTGGTCGCGCTGCACCATCGCCAGCAACGGCTCGATCGGCTGCGGCTCGTCGTTCATCGCTGCCCAGGCATCGCCATGCTCCGCCACCCACACCGGAACCGTGGCGATCGTCATGTCGTGCGGTTGCAGCGTGGGCAGCAGCTCCCATGGGAAGGGGAACGAGACCGGCGCATGGTCGAGCGCGCGCACCGACCAAGGTGCGAACACCGTCTTGTGCGGAGCATTCTGGTTGTAGTCGACGAAGATCCGCTCGCCGCGTTCCTCCTTCCACCAGGCGGCGGTGATCAGGTCGGGCCGGCGGCGCTCCAGCTCGCGGGCGACGGCCACCGCTGCGCTGCGCACTGCAACGCTGTCGTGCGTCGGCTGCAGGCGCACGTACACGTGCAGTCCGCGGTTGCCCGAGGTCTTGATGTAGCTGACGATGCCGATGTCGTCGAGCAATCGCTTGCTCTCCACGGCGGTCTCCTGCGCCATCGCATAGGTGGTGCCCGGCCCGGGGTCGAGGTCGATGCGCAGCTCGTCGCAATGGTCCTGGTCGCTGGCCCGTACCGGCCAGGAGTGGAACCCCAGGCAGCCGAGGTTCACCGCCCACACGAGGTGTGCGATGTCGGCGATCACGAGCGCTCGTGACGGCGTGCCGTTGGGGGTGAGCACCGTGGTGGTCTGCAGCCACTCCGGCGCACCCTCTGGGATGCGCTTCTGGAAGAAGTTGCTGCCGTGAGCGCCGTTCGGAAAACGCTGCAACAGCACCGGCCGGTCGTCCATCTGCCGCATCACCGCATCACCCATCGACAGGTAGTACTCGATGAGATTCAGCTTGGTGTCGCCGCGCGCCTGGAAGAACACCTTCTCCGGGCTGGTGACCACCACCGTCTGCCCGGCGATGTGTAGCTCCACTGCCTCGCTCACTGGGCCAGGGTAGATCAGCGCCGACACCCGAGCCCGCTGACCGCTCCACTACCGTCGGTGGCGTGGGGGAACAGATCGACATCACGGCGCCGATGCAGGGCACGATCGTCGCCGTCGACGTGGCGATCGGAGAACAGGTGCGCAGCGGCCAGCAGTTGATGCTCATCGAGTCGATGAAGATGCACCACACGATCGAGTCCACCGCTGACGGGTCGATCGGTGCGCTCGTCGTCGAGGTCGGCGCGACCGTGATGGAGCACGAGGTCGTCGCCCGCGTGCAACCCGGGGCGGTCACCGTTGCCGCGGTGCAGCGAACAGCGGTGGAGGATCCTGCCCACATCCGGCCCGACCTCGCGGAGGTCGCGGCTCGCCACGAGATCGGGCTGGACGCAGCGCGGCCCGATGCTGTCGCCAAGAGGCGCAAGGTGGGCCGCCGCACAGCGCGCGAGAACGTGACCGATCTGGTGGACGCTGACTCGTTCGTCGAGTACGGGCCGGTGGTCATCGCCCCGCAACGCCGCCGGCGTTCGCTCCCCGACCTGATCGCCCGCACTCCGGCCGACGGCATGATCGGCGGGTTGGGCAAGGTGAACGGCCATTCGATCGTCGCCATGTCGTACGACTACACCGTGCTCGCCGGCACCCAGGGCGGGCAGAACCATCGCAAGAAGGACCGTCTGTTCCAGTTGGCCGAGCAACTGCTGCTGCCCGTCGTGTTCTTCACCGAAGGCGGCGGTGGCCGGCCCGGCGACACCGACATGATCGGCGTCAGTGGCCTGGATTGCCTGGCCTTCCTCTACTTCGCCGAGCTCTCCGGGTTGGTGCCGATCGTAGGCATCAACGCCGGCTACTGCTTCGCCGGCAACGCGGCCATCCTCGGCTGCTGCGATGTCGTCATCGCCACCGCCGACAGCAACATCGGCATGGGCGGGCCGGCGATGATCGAAGGCGGCGGGCTCGGCGTGTTCGACCCGCACGAGATCGGCCCGATGGACGTGCAGCGCGCCAACGGCGTCGTCGACATCGCGGTGGCCGACGAGGCGGAAGCGGTCGCGGCAGCCAAGCAATACCTCGGCTACTTCCAGGGGCCCGTCGACGATTGGACGTGCGCCGACCAGCGCCAGCTGCGCCACGTGATCCCTGAGGACCGCAAGCGTGGCTACGACGTGCACGCGGTCATTCAAGGCCTGTTCGACATCGGCAGCGTGCTCGAGATTCGACGCGACTTCGGGCGCGGCATGGTCACCGCCTTCGCCCGCGTGGAGGGCAAGCCGGTGGGCGTGGTGGCGAACAACCCTGGCCACCTCGCCGGTGCGATCGACAGCGACGGCGCCGACAAGGCTGCGCGCTTCATGCAGCTGTGCGACGCCTTCGACATTCCAGTCGTCACCCTCGTGGATACACCCGGGATGATGGTCGGCCCGGAGATCGAGAAGACCGCGCTCGTCCGCCACTGCAGCCGCCTGTTCGTCACCGGCGCCAACATCACCGTGCCGCTCGTCAGCATCGTGTTGCGCAAGAGCTACGGCCTGGGCGCGCAGGCGATGATGGGGGGCAGCACCAAGGCGCCACATGCCACCGTCTCCTGGCCGACCGGCGAGTTCGGCGGGATGGGCTTGGAGGGCGCAGTGCGATTGGGCTTCCGCAAGGAGCTTGCCGCGGTCGAGGATGTCGACGATCGCGAGCGCACGTTCCAGGAGATGGTCGAGCGAATGTACGAGGTGGGCAAGGCCGTCAACGTGGCGAGCCACTTCGAGATCGACGACGTGATCGATCCGGCCGAAACCCGCCGTTGGATCAGCGCCATCCTGCAAGCCGCGCCGCCACCTCGTGCAAGAACCGGCAAGAAGCGCCCCAACATCGACACCTGGTAGGAAGAGTCACATGCGTATTGACGAAGTCGAGCTCCGAATCGTCCAGTTGCCGTACCGGTCGCCGTTCCGCACGTCGTTCGGCGAGGAGGTCGGGAAGCACGCGCTGATCGTCACAGTTCGCTCCGAAGGGGTGGAGGGCTACGGCGAAGGCGTGATGGACCCCTTCCCGCACTATCGCGAAGAGTGCCTCCCCGGCGCGCTGCACCTGCTGCGCGGCGCGTTCGCCCCGGAACTGATGTCGCGCGACGTCGAGCATCCGTCCCAGGTCACCGCGCGCTGGGTGGAGTGGCGCGGCAATCCGATGGCCAAGACCGCACTCGAGCTTGCCGTGTGGGATTGCTACGCCCGCCGACAGGGCGTTCCGCTGCGCACACTGCTGGGTGGCGAGCGCACCGAGATCCCGGTCGGTGCCAGCCTGGGCATGAACACCATCCCGCTGACGGTGGAGAGCGTGGCTCGCCACGTCGAGCAGGGCTACAAGCGGGTGAAGCTGAAGATCGAACCCGGTTGGGATGTGCACATGCTGGCCGCAGTGCGGGCCGACTTCCCCGACATCGAGCTCACCGTCGACGCCAACTCCGCGTACACGCTGGAGATGATCGACCTGCTGCGCCAGATCGACGAGTTCGGTCTGCACTACATCGAGCAGCCGCTGCACTGGGACGACATGGTCGATCACGCGCACCTGGCCACGCTGCTGAAGACCGAGTTGTGCCTCGACGAGACGCTCACCTCGCCGGCGCGTGTGAAGGCTGCGCTCGACCTCAAGGCGTGCACGGTGGTGAACGTCAAGGTCGGTCGCGTGGGCGGCCTGCAGTCGGTACGAGAGATCCACGACCTGTGCGTGTTACGCAACGTGCCGATGTGGTGTGGCGGCATGCTCGAGACCGGTATCGGCCGCGCTCACAACATCCACCTCGCCACCATGCCCGGCTTCGTGTTCCCCGGCGATACCGCCTCGGCAAGCCGCACCTATGCCCGCGACATCACCGAGCAGCAGTTGGAAGCCACCGACGGCATCATGCCCGTACCTCACGGCCCCGGCATCGGCGTCACGCTCGATCGCGCCTTCGTCGACGAGGTCACCGAGAGCGTGGAGGTGATCAAGCGGTGAGCATCGAGTTCCGCGTGTTGCGCCACGCCGATGAACTGGCCGTGCTGCCGGGCTTCGAGGCCAAGATCTGGGGCGGCGACGACGACCGGGTGTCGGTGAACATGCTGGTCGCCTGTGTCGAGGAAGGTGGCGTCGCCATCGGCGCCTTCGACGGCGACCAGATCGTCGGTTCGCTCTTCGGCTTCCGCACGCACGAGGCGCGGGTGTTGCACTCGCACTACATGGCGGTCGACCCCGAATACCGGCGCAGTGGGTTGGGGGAGCAGCTGAAGCGGCGCCAGGCCGAGTGGTGCATCGACAACGGCGTCACTGCCATGCGGTGGACGTTCGACCCGCTGCAACTCACCAACGCGCACCTCAACCTGAACAAGTTGGGCGCTTTCGGCGTGACGTACCACATCAACCACTACGGCTCGTTGGGCGGCATCAACGGTTCGCTGCCCAGCGACCGTCTCACGGTGCAATGGGAGCTGCAACGACCGCGCCCCGTCTTCGCGGAAGAGTTCGTGCTACCGGTGCCGGCCGTTTCGCCGGAGCAGATCACCGCATCTACGCCGGAGGCGGTACACGCGCGGCTGGCCGTACGCGATGCGATGGCACCGCACCTCGCCGACGGCTGGCGGGTGATCGGCGTCGACCGCCACGCACGCACCTACACCCTCGGTCGCTGAGGATCCACCGGGAGGGCTACCTCCTCGGCCAACTGGGGGAACACCTTGGCCACCTTTGCGCTCAGCCATTGGCCGTAGGTGCCGCTGATATCGCGCAGGTTGGCCTTGTCCCATCGCGCCTGTTGGTCGAGCGGTACCTCCCATTCGTCATCGAAGCCGATGGGCTGCACGACGGCTTCCCAACCCGGGTCGAGGAAGAAGGGCAGCGAGTAGCGATCGGTGCTCGCCTGGTTCCGCACGCGATGCGGATTGCTGCGGTAGCGACCGCCGGTGAGTCGATCGAGCATGTCACCCAGATTGCAGATGACGAGGTCGGGGTCGGCGGGCGCGTCGATCCACTCGCCGTACGAGTTCACCTGCAGCCCGGGCGTGCCGTCGGTGGCCAACAGCGTGAGGAGACCGTAATCGGTGTGCTCGCCGACGCCCCACGTGGCCACATCGCCGCCGGGCTGGGGTGGGTACCGGAAAATTCGGAACAAGGGTGTGGGCTCGGCGGTGAGCCCGCACCGGAAGTGGTCGGCTGCCAGACCGAGCCCCGCGGCCATCAGCCGCAACACCTGTTGGCCCAGTTCCTGCATCGCGGCCATCCACTCGAGGACAGCTCGTTGCAGCCCGGCGGGACGATCGGGCCAGATGTTCGGCCCGTGCATCGGGCGTGAGTCCGGGGGCAGTTCGGCCCCGAAGTAGTAGCCCTCCTTGCGGTCGGGTACGCCGGACGTGAGCTCGCCACCCAGTGGGAACCAGCCGCGCCACGCGGTGCCGCCGCGCTCCATCGAGACCAGCTCCTTCTCCGTCGCTGGCAGCGCGAAGAACTCTGCGGCCAGCGTGATGAGCGTCGTGCGCTGTGCTGCAAGTTCGGCGCCGAGCGGCACCGCGAAGAAACCGACCGAACGGCAGGCGGCATCGATGCGCGCCGAAGCATCGGCGTGCGACGGGTCGACGATCGGTAGCGTCCTCATCGGCTGCCAGCGTAGGTGGCAGACTCGTCGGTCGTGACCACCGTGCAACTCATCGTCGTTGCGGTCGCCATCTTCGTCGCGGCGTACGTCCAGGTCATCGCCGGGTTCGGCTTCGCGTTGCTGTGCATGCCGATCATGACGCTGGCGGTGCCCGTGCAGCAGGCTGTCGTCGTCAGCACGTTGCTGGGCATGATCACCACCTCGTGGCAGTCGTGGCACCTACGCGCCGACGCCGTGCGGCCGCTGGTGAAACGTTTGGTCATCGGCGCATACATCGGCATGCCACTGGGGCTGTTGATCCTGAACATCGTGAGCGACCGATCCCTGCGGCTGATGCTGGGCGTCGCCGTGCTGATCGCGACCGCGCTGCTCGTTCGGCGCATCAACCTCGCCCACGTCGGTTCCGGCATGGACTACGGGGTCGGGTTCCTGTCGGGTGTCCTCAACACCTCGCTCAGCACCAACGGCCCGCCCCTCGTGTTCGACCTGCAGGCGCGCCACCTCCAGCCCCGCCAGTTCCGCGCCACGATCTCGGCCACCTTCGCCCTCAGCAACTTCGGTGGCCTCGCGCTGTTCATCGCCGACGGCAAGATCACCCGCGACGGCATCAATGCGTCGCTCGTTGCCCTGCCGGCGTTGGCGCTGGGCCAGTTGCTCGGCTGGCCGGTGCGCAAGCACGTGCACGGCGAGCGCTTCCGGTGGATGGTCTTGATCCTGCTGTTCGCTGCGGGTGTCAGCACGATCGTGTTCGCTCTGACGTGACAAGCCGGAGGTTTCAGCTGGCGAACATCGCCAGCCACTGCTCTTTGCTGGACGGGCGGTAGACGTAGTTGCTGTCGCGGATCACGTCGATGGTGGCGCTCGACGGCGCCGAGTACCGATGACCCGGATACACGACCGTGCCCTCAGGCAGGGAGGCCAACGTCTGCAAGCTGTCGTACATGGCAGCCGGGTCGCTGCCGGGAAAATCGGTGCGTCCGCAGCCGTCGAGGAACAAGGTGTCGCCACTGACCAGGCGGCCATCGACGTGGAAGCACTGGCTGCCCGGCGTATGACCCGGTGTGTGCACGAGCGTGATCGCGAGGTCGCCCACCTGCACCACATCACCCCCGTCGTGCTGCACCAGCTGATCAGCCGTCAGCCCGCTGGTGCGCGTGACCCACGGCGTCTCGGTGCGCTGCACATGCACGGGGCAACTGCACCGCTCGAGCAATGCGGCGACGCCCTCCACCTGGTACCCGGCGAGCGAGCCGCCGATGTGGTCGGCGTGGAAGTGAGTGGCCAAAACCCCGGTCACGGCCATGCCATCGGCCTCGACCATGTCGAGCAGTTCGTTCACTGCGTAGGCGGGGTCGATGAGCACGCATTCGCCCGCGGCCCGGTCGCCGATTGCGTAGACGAAGTTGACCATCTGTTGCGCCACCGGGTCGTCGATGGCGAAGTCGCGACCGGAGAGCAGTTGACGGAAGTAGAAGCGATCCGCACTCATGCACCTACGCTACGTCGACCGTCACACTCGAGGAGGTGCTTGCACGATGAGCGCGACATTGGCATCACTCACCGCCGGCGAGCGGATCGTCTTCGGCGGCGACCGGGTCACGGTCGTCTCGGCCGAACTCGCTGCTGCGTTCGTCGCCGGCGACCGCCTTGTGGTGGTGCACGAGACCGGCGACCTGCTGCACATCCCACGGGCAGAACACGCCATCGCGACGGTCGCGGTCGCTGGCGCTGCGGAGGCATTCGCTGCACTTGCGGCCGCCACCGACGACCGGATCAGCGAGTTCTACGAGCACTTCGCGGCGCGGTTGGAGCAAGAGGAGTCCTTCGCACCGATCGCAGCCGCCAACGCGGCCGACGTCGAGAAGGCGGCCGCACGCGGGCGAGCCGTCGGGCGCCTCACCCTCAGCGCCACGATGCGTGCCGAGATGGTGGCGGGGCTTCGCGCCTGGCGCGACATCGAGACCCGGCGCAGCCAGCAGATTGGCGAGGTTCGTCACCCGCAATGGACCGTGCAGCAGTGGCGCGACCCCTTGGGTGTCGTCGGTTTTGTCTTCGAGGGACGCCCCAACGTGTTCGCCGACGCGACGGGTGTGCTGCGCACCGGAAACACCGTGGTCTTCCGCATTGGCAGCGATGCGCTCGCAACCGCCCGCGCCATCATGGCCGCAGCCGTCCAGCCGGCTCTCGCCGCGTCGGGATTGCCGGCCGGCGCGGTGCAACTGGTCGACAGTGCTGCGCACGCCGCCGGCTGGGCGCTGTTCGCCGACCAGCGTCTGTCGCTGGCCGTGGCACGTGGCTCGGGGGAGGCGGTCGCGCAGTTGGGGGCGGTGGCGCGCCAGCACGGCGTGCCGGTGAGCCTGCACGGCACGGGTGGTGCCTGGCTGGTGGCGGCCGACACCGCCGACACGGCTCGCTTCTCGTCGGCTGTACGCAACTCGCTCGATCGCAAGGTGTGCAACACGCTCAACGTGTGTTGCGTCGTGCGTTCACGGGCGCACGATCTGGTGCCCGCGTTCCGGGCGGCGGTACGCGCGGCAGCGGCCGGCAGCGGGGTGGAACCGATCATCCACGACCTCGTCGCCGACAACCCGTGCCTGGCGCACGAATGGGAGTGGGACACGGTGCCCGAGGTTGGGCTGCTGATCATCGACGACGTGGCCCAAGCCGTGCAGCAGTGCAACCGCTACAGCCCCCACTTCATCGCCTCGCTCATCAGTAGCGATGCCGCCGAACACGATGCGTTCTACCGAGCGGTCGATGCACCATTCGTCGGCGACGGTTTCACCCGCTGGGTCGATGGCCAGTTCGCCCTCGCCCAACCCGAACTGGG